>JAWAZO010000006.1:0-32101 GCA_038817565.1 Bathyarchaeia archaeon | reverse complement strand
CGTGCTCTTTCAGCGGTATGAAGTCTGGGTCGCCCTTTCTTCCCTGGTGGGCAAGCACTACAACTTTTGCGCCTTTTTGGGCTAGCTCCTTTATGGTTGTTTCGCCGTGCGCCCTAATCCTTGTGTCATCAAGAACCCTTTTTGTTTCAGGGTCTACCGGAGAGTTGAAATCAACTCTTACGAGAACAACCTTATTTTTCACGTCAACATCGTCTAGAGTTAAATATTTCGCCATACCCATTCCCTTCCGAGCTTTCGGAACAGAAAAATAGAGGGGTTGTTTGTTTTTAAGTTTTTTATATTGGCCTGGCTAGAAACCAGCCTTCTTTCCGATGAGTTCTATTAGCTCAACCATTCTGCAGGAGAAGCCCCACTCGTTGTCGTACCATGCAAGTACCTTAACAAGGTTTCCGGCGACAACCATTGTTGATAAGCCGTCCACCACAGCGGAGTATGGCGTGTGGTTGACGTCTGTTGAGACTATGGGCTCTTCAGTGTAAGCCATTATACCTTTTAATGGACCTTCGGCTGCCTTCTTAAAGGCTGCGTTAACTTCCTCTCTTGTTACATCCTTCTCCAGAACGGCGGTTAAGTCCACTATTGAGACGTTTGGAACCGGCACTCTTAGGGCTATTCCATCGATTTTTCCTTTCAGCTCTGGAAAGACTAAGGCTGAGGCTCTTGCTGCGCCTGTTGTTGTTGGTATTATGTTTATTGCACCAGCCCTTGCCCTTCTTAGGTCCCTGTGTACTAGGTCCATTATGCGCTGGTCGTTTGTGTAGGCGTGGGCTGTTGTCATTAATCCTGCTTTAACGCCGAAGTTTTCGTGAAGAACTTTTACGCATGGCACTACGCAGTTTGTTGTGCATGAGGCGTTTGACAAGATGTGGTGGTTGTTGTGGTCATATTTATCGTGGTTTACGCCTATAACTATGGTTATGTCTGGGTTTTCAGCTGGCGCGGATATCAAAACCTTTTTGGCTCCTGCTTGGAGATGCTTTGCCGCGTCTTCACGTTTTGTGAATAAGCCTGTTGACTCCACTGCCAGATAAACATCTAAGTCTTTCCATGGTAGCTGTGCAGGATCCTTTACAGATAGCACTTTCAGCTCTTTACCGTTTACTATTATGCTGTTGTCTTTAACTTGGATGTCGGCGTCAAATCGTCCATGAACTGAGTCGTATTTTAGGAGGTGTGCCAAAGTTTTTGCGTCTGCCAAGTCATTAACGGCTACAAAGTCTATGTTTGCGTTTCTTTCGATGGCTGCTCTGTATAGAAGCCTTCCAATCCTTCCAAAACCGTTTATGGCCACTCTTATCGCCATTTAAATCACCATTTCAGCTAAATTTCGGTATTATTTGGAACTGGTTCTCTTAATTAATTTTCCGACGGAGATAAAAAGAAAAATATGGGTTTTAGCGGAGTTTCATCAGTACCATTTCTGCAGCTAAAACCAGGGGTTCCCATGTCTCACAGAGGGGCGGTGCATAAGCCGTATCGGCTTTGGCTAGTTCTCGCACGGTCATCTGCTTTTGTATGGCGAGTGAAACGGCGTTTATGCGTTGGGTTACTTCTTCTCCGCCTATGATTTGGGCTCCAATAATGCGTTGTGACTCCTTTTCGACGACAAGTTTAACTTTTATTGGTAGGGCGCCTGGATAGTAATCTGCTTTCGTTTTGGAAGAGATTGTCCCAGTGACGGTTTCTATTCTTGCTCTTTGGGCTGCTGCCTCTGTTAATCCTGTCACGCCTACTTGCGTGTCGTAGAGCTGGGTTACAGCTGAGCCTAAAACACCAGTGAAGAGTGCATAGCCACCAGCGGCGTTTATCCCCGCCACTTTCCCTTGTCTTACGGCTACTGTTCCGAGCTGTTGTAGTGCTGGTCTTTGCGTGACTATGTGGGTGGATTCTGCACAGTCACCAACGGCATAAACGTCCTTAACGCTGGTTTCCATTCTGGCATTTGTTTTAATGGCTCTTGTTTCGCCTAGTGCTATTCCCGCGTCCACGGCGAGCTGGGTGTTTGCTCTGACACCAAAGGCGCTGACGAAAAGGTCTGCGTTTATTTGTTCTCCTCCTGCCACTATGCCCGTCACTTTGTCTGTTCCAAGAAATTCTTCAACGGGTTTGTTTGTTAGAATTCGTATACCCTTTTGTTCTAGCATTTCCTGAACCATTTTCGCTATGTCTGCGTCAAGCATTGCTGGCAAAACTTGGGGCAGCATTTCAACAACCGTCACTTTTAAGCCCCTTTCCTGCAGAGCCACGGCGGTTTCTAAGCCTATTAGTCCAGCCCCCATAACAACGGCTGTTTTCGCGCCTTCCTTTATCGCTTGATCTATCCTTTGACCATCTTCGATTGTTCTCAAGGGAATAATTCCCTGTTTTTCTCTCCCCTTTATTGGTGGTGTAAAGGCGCTTGCTCCCGCAGCTATTATTAGGCTGTCGTAGGGAATTTCCTCAGTGTTCCCGGCCTTGTCCACTGTTAATACCGTCTTTTTGCCCGTGTCTATTTTTGTCACTTTAGTCTCTGTTTTCAGGTTTAGTTTCATCATTTGAAAGTAGCTTGGCGGGAAAACTATGAGGTTGCTGAAGCTTGGTATGTGTCCGCCTATAACGAAGGGTAAGCCGCAACGAGAGTATCCAGCATACTTCTCATCAGTTATTAGGGTGATTTCTGCCGTTCGGTCTGTTTTTCTGGCGGCTGAGGCTGCATCTACACCCGCGGCGTGAGCCCCAATTACTACTATGCGTCTAGGCAAGGGCTACTTCCCTTCTTTAATTAGGCTTTTATGCCACTCAACAGCAGCATTAAAGTCCATTAGGTTTTTGAGTTCCGCCTGCAAGTTTGAAGGCTTTATAACTAGAAGCCAGCCCTTCCCATATGGATCTTCGTTTAAAAGCTCCGGCTTTGACTGGACTTCCGTGTTTACCTCTTCTATTGTTCCGCTTACTGGCGCTACAAGGTCTGAAACGGCTTTAACAGATTCCACGGTGCCATATGGCTCGTTCTGTTTTGTGGTTGTCCCCGGGCTTGGCAGCTCCGCGTAAACAATTTCTCTTAGCTGTTTTTGGGCGTAGTCCGTTATGCCGACGCGAACCTTGTCACCTTCGATTTTGAGCCATTCAAAATCTTTCGAGTAGTATAGGCCTTCAGGAACCTCGTATCCATCAACCTTAACCACGCAATTCCACCTCGCATGTAGTTGTTAATCTTCTATTTTTAAGCCTTTAAAATTAACTGTTCAATCATGTGGGAAGTCATATTTGTGGCTGGCGAGAAGCGGCAAACATGTTGTCCCTCTAGGTTTTCCAACAATTTAGGCTGTAGAAAGAACCTAAATTGGCTACCCTTCTAGATTTTTAGAGTTTCCATGCGATTTTGGCTGGCTTTCAGGCTTTATTTTCGCCTCCCCCTCCCTCTATGGTTTTTTTACATGTTAAAGCTTTTGTTTATCTATGGCCTTTTAGAAAATGTTTAATTAACTGGTTTGATGTAAAGCTGTGCAGATGGAAGGATAAAATTGGGTGAAGAATTGGCTAAACTTCCACCACAAGTTCAGGAGCGTCTCTTGAGACTGCAGCAAGTGCAGCAGATGTTGCAGTCTGTTTTGGCTCAAAAGCAGCAAGTGGAGTTAGAACTTACGGAGATTGAGCAGGCTTTAAGTGAACTGCAAAAGGTTGCTGATGATGCAGTTATTTACAAGGCGATCGGCTCACTTTTGGTTAAGACTGATAAGGCAAAGGTGACAGCCGACTTAGTAGAGCGCAAAGAACTGCTCAACATGCGGGCCTCTGTCTTGGGCAAGCAGGAGGAACGTCTCCGAAGTCAAATGAAGGAGCTCCAGACAAAACTTCAACAAGACTTGACTCCAGTTTCAGGAACACAACCATAACGTAAAAGGCAAAAGCTTTAGTGAAGGCCTGGTGGAAGCTTGGAAGATATCGGCTTGCCGGAGTTAGCCCCAGAACAAGTTGAAGAACTCTGTTCAAGGGCTGAGAGGGCTGCAAGAGAGTATGTGCTGTCGAAGGTTCCGCCTAAGCACGTTGAAACATTAAACATAAGCGTTGAAACAGATGGCGAGAAACCCTTAACATTGACGGTTGACGTTGAAGTAGTTTTGTCGCCACTTATGCAGGAATATGACGTTCAAAGACTTGCCGATGAAGCTGTTAAAGAGGCATTTAAGTCGGCTGAGAAATATTTGAGGGAGCTTAAGTGTCATTTACGGAGATAACTCAAATATTAGATGAGGCAAATGCCAAGCACATAACCCTATTATGCCATCATAATGCTGATCCGGATGCCATCTGCTCAGCTTTTGCTCTGGCAAGCCTAATTGTAAAATGTAGGCCGCAAGTTAGTGTTGAGATTGGAACTGCTCAAGGAATAAGTCGCCTTTCAAAGCATATTTTAAAATATTTGCCAATAAATGTGGAAGCCCAGCCCAAAGTGGAAAGCGCAGATCTGATAATCCTCTTAGACACAAACACAATTCAGCAGTTGAACAACCTTGCAGAAAAGGTGAAGGCTTCAAAAGCGCCAATAATTGTTATCGACCACCATGCAGCTCATCCAGAAACTGAGAAGATAGCTAGACTTTGCATTACAGATGAAAATGTCTCATCCACATGTGAAATAGTCTACAATTTCTACAAACAGTTGGGTGTGAAAATTGAGGAGAACGAGGCGAAAGCTCTTTTTTTGGGCATAGCCTTTGACACCCGCCACTTTGTTTTAGCTAATTCCTCAACCTTGAAAACTATAGCTGAGCTAATAGATATAGGGGTGAACGCCCAGGAAGCATTGGCAATTCTATCCTTACCCATGGATTTTTCTGAAAGAGTTGCAAGGCTTAAGGCTTGTAAGAGGGCTAAGCTCTTTAAAGTAGGGGATTGGATAATTGCCCTATCACATGTTAGTGCTTATCAAGCTTCGGCAGCTAGAGCCATAATAGATCTTGGAGCACACGTGGCTGTTGTGGCTGGACAAAAAAATGAAAGTTTAGAAATAAGCCTCCGCTGCACGAAGGAGTTTCACGAGAAAACTGGCATCCATCTTGGAAGGGACATAGCCAAACCTTTGGGGGAATACCTTAACGGGATGGGTGGGGGACACTCGACAGCCGCAGGTGTGAACGGCTTTGGAGAGCTTGAGGCTGGGCTTAAGCGATGTTTGAAGCTTTTGAAGGAAAAAATAGTATCAGCGCAGCAATTTGGACTCAAATTTAAGTAGTTACTCTTAAATGACAAATCTTTGGCTTAAGATGTGGTGAAAAACAGGGTATGGCAGTAATTGAGACCAAAAACCTAACATACACCTACCCGGGCGCCACAAAACCGTCAATTAGGGATGTTTCCATAAAAATTGAGAAGGGTGAATTCGCATTAATCACAGGTCCAAGCGGGTGTGGAAAAACAACCCTTTGCAGATGTTTTAACGGGTTGATTCCCCACTTTTACCAAGGTGAATTGAAAGGTGAAATAACCGTTGCAGGTTTGAGGGTCCAGGAACATCAAACATATGAGCTTGCAACCCATGTGGGCTTAGTCTTCCAAAATCCTGAAAACCAACTTTTCGCCCTATCTGTGGAGAAGGATGTAGCCTTCGGACTTGAAAATCTTGGAATTCCAAGGGAAGAAATCCGAAAAAGGGTGGACTGGGCTCTTAAACTTACTGGAATTTATGATTTAAGAGAGCGCACACCAACAGAGCTTTCCGGAGGGCAGCAGCAGCGTGTCGCCATAGCTTCGGTTTTAGCCATGCAACCCGAAGTCATAGTCCTTGACGAGCCGACATCTTTCCTTGACCCCTTAGGTGCTAAGAAAATTTTTGAGGTTATTTATGAACTCAATAGGAAGCTTGGAATAACCATAGTGCTTGTTGAGCATAGGCTGGATTTAACAGCCAAATATGCAGACCACATAATAATAATGGATGATGGTAAGGTTGTTTTAGACGGTGAACCCCATGAAATCTTAAACTCTGAGGAGGCTCGCTTAATCGGTGTTGGAATCCCGAAGGCTACACGTCTCTATCAAATGTTGAAAAGTGATGGAATAAAGCTTGGTGGAAGAGTCCCATTATCTTCTGAAGAGATGGCAGAAATGGTTAGGGAGGCGCTTAAACGCGCATGATTGAAGTTCAAGATGTATACTTCAAATATCCAAGCGGTGTGGAAGCGCTAAAGGGAGTTTCCCTAATAATTCAAGACGGAGAATTTGTAGCTATTATGGGGGAAAATGGAGCTGGAAAAACAACTCTTGTTAAACATTTTAATGGGCTGTTAAAACCGACTAAGGGAAAAGTGCTTGTGGATGGCGTGGACACAACAAAAGTGAGCGTTGCAACCCTAGCCAGAAAGGTTGGCTTTGTCTTCCAAAACCCAGACCACCAACTTTTCAGCGAAACCGTTGAGGAAGAAATAGCCTTCGCCCTAAAAAACTTCGGCTTCAGCCAGGACATCATAGAAAAGCGAGTGACGTGGGCGCTTAACCTTCTGGGCTTAACACAGTATAGAAAGACTTCACCTTTTATGCTAAGCGGGGGCGAAAGAAAGCGGTTGGCTTTAGCTTCAGTGCTTGCATGGGATCCTAAAATACTGATTTTAGATGAGCCCACTATTGGGCAGGATTACCAGCAGAAGGAGAAGCTCCGCCAATTCATTCTACAAATGAAGGCTCAAGAAAAAACCGTTGTTATTGTAACACATGACGTGGAATTTGTGGCTGAATGTAACCCGAGGGTTATTCTCATGCGCGGCGGAAAAATCGTCGCAGATGGAGAAGCTAGAAAAATCCTCACAGACCCAGAAATACTTGAGCAAGCCTCTATTATTCCACCACAAATAGCCCAGATCTTCATAAATCTATCAGACTTAGGCTTCCCAAAAGATGTCATAGACATTTATGAGGCAAGAGAAATCCTTTTAAAAGCTTTCCGGAGGCATAGAGCATGAGCTTTTTTGATGGGCTCCGATTTAGAAGGGTTAGCTCCCCTATCCACAACCTTGACCCAAGAATAAAGTTTGTTTATGCATGTGTGATTTTTGTCGTCGCCATACTTTTTTGGGAGCTGTTGCCACTGGTTGTGCTTTTTCTGATGCAGATTCCCTTTGTCATTGTTGCTCGTGTTAAAAGGGAGTGGGCTCGCTCCATGAGGGGCGCAGCTTTTCTAGCGTCTGTAATATTCTTTGTCAACTTCATATTCTCCTTCATAAGCTCCGGCTACACAGTTACACCATCAGCTTTGGAACATGCCTTAGCCATGATGCTGCGTTTCGTGGTTCTTGTAGAATCCTTCTCCATATTTTTCTTAACAACATCACCTGACCATCTTGGCCTAGCCTTGGAGCAGTCTCGCGTCCCCTATGAGTTCTGTTTCGCCTTCACTACAGCCGTGCGGTTTGTCCCAGTTCTAGCCGAGGAAGCCCAAACAATCATGGACGCTCAAAAGGCGAGGGGCTTAGAACTAGAAAAGGGAAACTTCCTCAAAAGAATTAGAAACTACATTCCAATTCTTATACCGCTCATTGTAAGCGCAATCCGCAGAAGCCTTGAACTGGCTGAGGCTATGGAATCGCGCGCTTGGGGAGCAGCCCAAAAACGCACAAACCTATACGTTCTAAAATTACGTAAAAGCGACTACATTTTTACCCTTTTAACCGTTAGCATTTTAGCCGCTGCAGTCGTAGTCCGCATATACATTCGAATTCCGCGCTTAGAAGAAATTTTAGTTGGCTTAACCGCAAGACTTTTAACACAGACCAATGTGTAAAGGGTTTCTCGGAGCTTGAAAACTTGGAATGGTTGAAAGCTGCGGCGGAGGAAATCATTTCAGGGATTAAGAGCTCCATTGAAGAGCTTAACCCAAAAGAGGTTGAACGCTTCATTCAGCTTCTGCTAGGCGCAAAAAACAAGAAAATATTCGTAGTTGGCATGGGGAGAAGCGGTTTTGTGGGGAGAGCCTTCGCGCTCCGCCTAATGAACTTAGGCTTCAACGTTTATTTCTTGGGTGAAACAATAACGCCGGCGGCGGAAAAAGGAGACCTACTTATAGCCATTTCAGGAACGGGTGCCACAAAAATGGTTTTGACTGCAAGCATGGCAGCAAAGGAAATCGGAGCAACAGTAGTTGCAATAACATCTTTTCCGGAATCTCCCTTGGGGCAAATAGCCGACTTGGTTGTTACGGTTAAGGGTAGGACTAAGGCTGGTTGGCCAAAAGAGGAGGACTATTTGGCTAGGCAACTTATGGGCGAGAGGGAGCCCTTAACCCCCCTTGGAAGCATTTTCGAGAACAACTGCATGGTTTTCTTGGATGGGCTGATTGTGGAGCTTATGCATCGCATGGGGACAACTGAAGAAGATTTAAGGCGAAGACACGCCACAATAGAGTAGCTTAAGCTCTTATGCTTTATGCGTTTATGGGGAGTGCAGAAAATTCGGGCTAAGTGGAAAAAGAAGAGGATGAGACGGCAGAAGAAGAAGAGGCAGAAGCGGAGAGCCCGTTACAAGTAGCGAGGCTTTTCCTAACGATTTTGTGTTGTTAAGTTTGTTAAGGATTAGACGTGCATATAGCTTATTAAGACTTGCGATATTATATTCATTGAAAGACCAGCCACCACCCTAACCATCAATAAAAAGGGAAACAAATGCCAAAAACCCAAAAAACCGAAGAAAAAACACAACCAAGCATAATAATCGAAGGAAAAACAAGAAAGCTAGCCGTCTTTAGGGAAATCTACCCGATACAAGAGCCATATGTCTATGCGGCCATAGTGAAAGACCCAGAAACTCAAAAAACCCAATATGAAGTAATAGAGCCAACACTACAAAAAGAAGATGAGAACCTCCTAAAAGAAATTAAAAGCCTCCTCATGGAAGAAATAGACGTAAATCTAAAAGAAATAGAAACCAAAGAAAAAGCGGAAAAATACCTAAGGGAAAAGGCAACACAAATAATAAAGAAATACCATATCAAAGTTCCACCAGAATCCGTCGACAAGCTCCTCTACTACATTGTGAGGGATTTTATCGGATATGGGAAAATAGATCCATTAATGAAGGACCACTTTATTGAGGATATTTCTGCTGACGGGGTGAACATACCAATCTACGTTTGGCACCGTGTGTACGAGTCTCTGCCAACAAACATAATCTTCAAGGATGAGGCGGAGCTAAACTCCTTTATAATTCGCTTGGCGTATCTTGCCGGAAAAAACATTTCCATAGCCTCTCCAATTTTGGATGCCTCACTTCCAGATGGAAGCCGCATACAACTGACCTACGGGAATGAAATAACTCGCAGGGGTTCAACATTCACCATCCGCCGCTTCCGTGTTGATCCCCTAACCATTTCAGACCTTATCGCCTTTAACACGCTTTCATCGGATATGGCTGCCTACCTGTGGTATATCATAGAGAACAGGGCTTCAGTGCTTGTCGCCGGAGGCATAGCAGCAGGAAAGACAACGATGCTGAACTGCCTTTCCATGTTTATAAAGCCGGAAATGAAAATAGTTAGCGTCGAAGATACGCAGGAGCTTAACCTGCCTCATGAAAACTGGATTCCCTCGGTTGTCCGGCTTGGTTTTGGTCACGAAGATAAGGGGAGCGGAAGCATAACGCTATTCGATCTTCTGAAGGCTGCTGTACGCCAAAGGCCAGACTACATAATTGTTGGCGAGATCCGAGGGGAGGAGGCTTACACACTTTTCCAAGCCATGGCGACGGGCCACTTGGGCATGTGCACGATTCACGCTGAATCTGTTGAAGCCGTAATAAACCGTCTTGAATCGGAACCAATGAATATTCCAAGGTCCCTCATAGCCATGATTGACGTGATAATGGTTATGGCTAGAACAGAAATCGAGGGAAAGCCGGCGAGAAGAACGCTTACCGCCACTGAGGTTGTTGGCCTGGACGCTAAAACAAAGGATTTAATGACGGAGGATGTTTTCAGGTGGAAAGCCAGCGAGGATAAATTTGAGTTTTTAGGGCATAGCCCCCTCCTCGAAGAACACATGAAGAAGATGGATATAAGCGAGGAAGATGTTAAGCGGGAGCTACACCGGAGAAAAACGGTTTTGGAGTGGATGGTTAGGAAGGGTATCCGCAGACACACAGAAGTAGCCAACGTAATCCGAGAATACTATGCTAACCCGTCACGTGTTTACCAGAGGGCAAGGATGGGAATGAAATGAAAAAACAAAAAATTGCTGAAGCCTTCAAAAGAGCTTACAGAGATATCCTTACAAAGCTAAACCATTTTTCATCAAAAATCCGCTCCACAAAAGTCTCAAGTGAGGATGAAAGCGAGAAATTTAGAGCTGTAAGTCTCCAATCCATTGCCTATAGGCTGGTGGGCACCAAAATCAGCCGTGTTTTACCTCTTTTCGAAGATTTGAGTTTGCACTTGCAGAGGGCCGGGCTTAAAACTGGTTTTAGGGTTTACATAAGTCTAACAGTCTTTTCAACAATCCTAATTGCTGTTGCAACTTTTGTGGCAGTTCCGTGCTTGCTGGTTTTCATGTTTGATGTGCCCCTTTTTCCGGCCTTCCTCTTCGGTTTGGGTGGAAGCCTCTTTGCCATCGCCTTTTCAATCGTCGGGTTTTACATATACCCAGTTTACCGGGCTGACAAGTTTAAGAGGGAACTTGAGGATGAATTGGCTTTTACGACTGGTTATATGTCGATTTTGGCTAGTGCCGGCGTCCCACCGGAAAAAATATTTTATTCGCTTTCAAATCTTCCCATCCCGTTGGCTGTTTCTGCAGAGGCAAAGAATGTTATCAGGGATGTAAATCTCTTCGGCTTGGACATAATTTCAGCTCTGGAGCAAGCCTCCAAGCGGACACCGTCTGAAAGGTTTCGTGAAATGATTGAAGGCCTCATATCAACAATTCATTCTGGAAGCAACCTAGCCGCTTATCTGAGGGAGAAATCCAAGCAACATATGAAATTGAAGAGGATGAGCCTCCGCAAATTTTCCGATACATTGTCTATGCTTTCAGAGTTTTACGTGGCAATACTTGTCACTGGGCCGTTGCTTCTCATAATTATGCTTGCAGTTATGGCTATGATGGGCGGAGGCCTCGGATTTTTAGGTCCAGACCTTTTGCTCAATATATTAGCCTACATAGGGATTCCCATGGGTTCGATAATGTTCCTCATAATATTGGATGCTGTTTCACCGAAATGGTAGAGCGCATATGCCAAAAGTTGGGAAATCTGTCCAAAAAATCGTTTGGGTTTCGTCAGCCATCCTAGCAGCGTCCATAATAATCTTCGGGTTTTTCATAGCTTGGGGCACAACAGTATTTGACGAGTTTATGTTTTTCGCTGTTATTGCAGCCTTCACCCCGCCAACAATCATAAACTATATTGATTATAGGTGGAAGAGGGCCATAGACGAGCATCTGCCAGATCTTTTTAGAAGTATCGTGCAAGCACAGGAAACGGGTATGACGTTGCCTAGGGCTTTGGAGGAGGCAGCGAAAAGGGATTTTGGCCCGTTAACAGCTGAGCTGCGGAAGATGAATGCTCAAATCTCTTGGGGTATGACTTTAGAGGAAGCCCTAATCGCATTTGCTAAGCGTGTTAACACGGTGCTTGTGCAGAGGACCATACCGCTCATAATTGAGGCTAACCGTTCAGGCGGGCATGTGGAGAAGGTCTTCGACCCCATGGGCAAGTTTGTCCAGTCAACGCTTATGCTTCATAGGGAGAGGCGAAACCGTACAAGACCATACATTGCCATAATTTATGTGGCTTTCTTCGTCTTCCTATTCACCATAATACTGCTTTTCAAATCCTTCTTCATCAACATACAAGGCTTGCCTATGCTCGGAACAGCCATTATGGCTCCAGATGAAATAAAACGCTTATTCTTGCATATGACTGCCATTCAAGGCTTCTTTGGCGGTTTAGTGGCTGGAAAAATGGGTGAGGGTACAATAAATGCCGGGCTAAAGCATAGCCTAACAATGATGGTATGCGGCTACATAGCCCTAAAACTCTTCCTATGAGGTGACTGTGCAGTGAACACACATAAGCTTTTAAAGCTCTTTGTGGACAAGCATGCTATAACTCCTGTGCTTAGCAATTTGCTACTTATGGTTGTTGCTGTTGCTGCCATGTCAATAGCCGCCGCCACCACATACGTAATAACAACAAACCTTCGGGAAACCATGGGCGAACGTCTAATAATAGAAGATGTCTGGTTCAATGATGCGAGTGGAATACGACAAATAAGCATTTACCTCCGCAATGTGGGAAAAGTGCCAATACGCATATCTACGGTTTACATAAACCACACCCGCTATCCATCGCCAACACTAGAGTTGGAAATGGGCAGTCATGGTTGGCTTAACATAACTTACGGTTGGGCGTCTAACAGCCTATACCATTTAGACGTTGTAACGGTGAGGGGAACCCATGCTGGGGGCTATTATAAAGCGCCTTAAAAAGCTAAAAAGCGACAAGTGCGGCGTAAGCAATGTTCTAGTTGTAATGCTAAGCCTAATCCTAATAACGGTTATAGTCGCCAACGTGGTGCTATGGAACTATCAAATGAACCAGCTGGACATAGAAAGGATGCGTGAATCAATAAACATAACAAACGCCAGCCGCATAACCCGCTCCCAATGGTTCACAGCCAAAAACGAATTCTCAATAATTACTGGAAGTAGGATAAGCGGTTTCTATACAGACACAAAAGCCATGGATGGTTTTTACGAGTCTTTTAGGGAGGAACTTCCCTCAGCCCGCTATAATCCATCAGATTACGCGTTAGGCAACTCAACAAGACTTGTCTCTGGCGGAGTTGCCGACCTTAAAACAGACAACGACGTTTGCATGTGGTTCCAAAGCTATCCAACAACGTTTTCAAGCATCACAGAAACTTTTGGAAATAATGTTGCAGGGACATTACCTCGCAATACTGAAAACACTATTGTTGGCTCAGTTTTCATTCCAACAAAAGACGGTGAAGCACAAAGCATCACGATATACGTCCGCGTGACCTCAAGTTCAAAAAATATGAAATGTGCCATCTACCTACACAGCAACCTAAGTTTGATAGCACAAACAGAAGAAAAACCAGTCCCTGTTAGTACTAGTGCTAGTTGGGTTACATTCAATTTTAATGAGCCAAAACCAGTGCTTAGAGCCAACACGGAATACTTACTTGTTGCCTGGGCGCAATCCGGCAGCGGCTACGCATATTTATACTATACACTTGGGCAGTCGGACCAAGGACATTATGTAAACCAACCCTATTCAGCAAACTTTCCAAATATCTTGCCAAACCCCATTCACGAGGTTAGGGCTTACTGTATTTATTGCACTTTTAGGCCAGCCTCTGAAGAGAAGGTTGAAGTTGAGTTCAGTGGAGCGTCAGACCCGCATCTTTGGATGGACTTAACATGGATTATTAACACGTGCTGCACGGTGGAAAATGTAGCCGCAACCTTTCAGCTATATAATTGGCAGACTGGCGAGTATTCAACAAGCGGAGAAGGGTTCCAAAGTAGCACCATCGGGACAGATGAAGTCAATATAACGCAATCAATATCTGCTAACCCTATGGCTTTTAAGGATGCTGAAGGCAGCTGGAAAATGAGAATAACTGGAACCAAGGCAACGGAAGCCCCGTTCATTCTCAAAGTTGACTGGATAGAGCTTAAGGCAACTTTATCAAACATTTACCGCCTAGAAATAACCAACATTTTCGTAATAGATTTACTAGCTTATCCATTAAACTACGTTTATGGCGTCGAAATAATGGTGAGATACAATGTTTCAGAAGTTGCCGAACGCTGGTTTATAAAAGCATATGATTGGTCCTCTGAAAGCTTCAGCAATGCGGGCTTTAACGTTACTGAAGGAGACCAACCCGCGCCTAACGAGTGGAACAATTACGCCATAAGCATAAACGAGAATTGGACGCGTTACATAAGAAACGACGGCACTATCCAAGTGATGTTCTGCGACGAGGGCACGAACGGAAACCAAACATTCGTTCATATTGATTTTGTAGGCGTCCGCGTCATCCTCAATGGCTTAATTTTGGAGATAAAAAACAGCGGCGCCACAACAGCCCACATGGTATCCTTATGGGTTATTAATGCAACCCACCACATGCGTTATGATGCAGACTTCTTCATAAACTCTGGAGAAAGCGCAGTCTACATACGGGTTGACATAGCTCCGCCAGCAGGCAATTTCATAGTTAAAATTGTAACTGAGAGAGGTAACATAGACACGTTTTAGGCTAGCCTACTTCTTACCTAGTTTATCCCTAAGCGCCTTCATAACTTCCTTCGAATCTCTAGCCTCGACGACTTTTATGTTGTACAGTTCAGCCATCTTTTTCGCGTTTTCGCTTAACTTTGGAATAGCTATAAGAAAGGCGCTGTCAGGCGCCACATCATATATTTTTGCGAATAAGGCTATTACTGGCTGTTCCGAAACCATGTCTTCTGTTGCGGTTGCCACATCCATCACCGTTACTTTTTTGGTTATTTCCTTCTTGTAGGCGGCTATGTCAAACATGTGGTTCGCGCCTGACTTTCCCTTCAAAAAGGCTGGAGCCTCAACCTCAAACCCGTTTTCAACGAGGAACTCCTTTATTGGCGCAACAAAGATCCACCCGGCTGTTATTTCGCCCCGCACTTCCTCATTCAGCGTATAAGCATAAATGTCTCGAATTTCCAAGTCCTCAAAAGTGAAGTCTGCTTGGCACTCTCTGCAAAAATGCCTCGTAACAGGTATGTCAAAGCTTTTACCACAATCCTTGCACGTGCACCATATTCCAGCCTTTCTATAATCAACTTCCGGCTTCTTTAACTCCTCATGGCATTTTGGGCAGACAAGTTTTCCCCCTTTCCTAAAATTTTCCTCCACGTTCATGTAACCGCATTTAACATGCTCAACTAGGGAGCCCTTCTGTATGTTGAAGGATTTACAATACGGGCAGCAGTAGTGGGTTGAAACGTTCTGCGAACCGCAACTGGGACAATACAATATTTTGTCGTAAAGCTTCCTTTCAATAACCTTTGCCTCATAAAGCCTATTTAAGAAGCTTTCAACTTTTGAAGCATCCCCCAAAATTGCCTCAACTTCAACATATCTGTAGCCAAGCTTCGGGTCGAAGGTGGGTTTAAGCTCGCTGATTTCACCACTTAAAAATTTACTTAAGAAAACCTGAACATCCGGGTCTTTATATAGCTTCACCCTCTCAAGTTTTCCAGTCTGCAGCATTAATTTCCCATGCCGACAACATCAAACTAGCATTTAAAGGCTCAAAACTTATTATATAAGGTTTGTTGCTGTTAAAACTTTCCATAAGGCACGTTTAACTTCGAAAGGTTTTAAAGGCTTGACGTGCTTGTCGTTTTGAAAGGTGCACAAAATTGGGATTGAAAGCAAAAAAGCTTGTCCACTGCCCAAAGTGCGGCTTTACATTTGACATATCCTATGGTAGAGCTTTTGCCTGCTCAGGTTGCCCCTCAACAGTACAGTGCGGCTATGCTAAATGCCCGAAATGTGGACATGAGTTCCCTTTATAGTAAACAAAGACTGCGCGGCAAAGCAATCTTTTAACAGTCACGTTTTTTAACTCGATTCTCCCATATTCATAGCAAAATTTACAAAGGGCAATGCAACGGATGGTGGCTGATTGTCTAGACGTCTGATACTTAGATGGGCAACCCTTAAGGGTTTAACGGCGATAATCCTTTTCCTCATAATAGCCGCCCTAACCGAGTACGCCATTGTTGTCTACGCTATTTCCCTTGGAGTTGAAGAGGAAAATCCGCTACGAGGAAGTTTCCAGTTTCCAAGCACAAACTGGACGATAACTATTGTTGTGAGCCCGCTTTTCCACCTTATTCCATCGTCCGTAATTATTGTCCTTGCTTTCTGCTGGATTTGTATGACAAAATACGCGGCCGTGCAGCCTCAAAAACCGCCTGAAGGAAAGCCTAAAACCAAGCTGCAAAAAAAGGAGAAGTTTCAAAAAACAGAGAAGAAACTCGTATCTAGAATAGCCGGTGCCATAAAGAATTTCTTTGGCCGAGTAAGGTCTGGACTTTTACGGGTTAAGGGGATCTCTTACATTTGGAATAAAGTTAGCTTTGTAAGGGTAACAATAAAAAGCGCAATAATAACAATTCTGGTTTTTTCATCCTTAACCTTACTGGTTTCGGTTATAGCCTATCCTGGTCTAATATATGGAACTTTTTCAAATATTTATCGTGAGAATCCTTCACTTCTTGAGTTTGTAAAATCTGTGAACAATTCTTTGAAAGGCTTTGTTGAGGCTCTTGGCCCCATCGGGTGGCTTTGCTCAGCAATAAATGATGCTATAATATCTGCGGCGCCTGCTTTGAGAGGTTTTGCTTCAGCCCTTGGCGGATTGGTGAAGCCTCTTGTGGATTTGCCTCCCGTCGGTAAATACATTGTTTTCCAAAATGTTGCAGCTTGGGTTTCAGCCTTGGCGGTGTTTTCCTATGGATTTTTAACGCGAAAAGGTTATCGCCTTAAAAAGGCAAAGAGAAGCTAGAGGCTCTTAAGATGGCTGACCGTCCAAGATTTGGTCCTGCTGGGGTTCCGCCAAGTTTTAGGGCAATGAGGGCCTCATTAGTGGATGTTCCAAGGCTTTTACGGCAGGAGGGGTTGGACGCTTTTGAATATCAAGCTGTACGGTGGGGTGCAAAGCCTCAAATTCGTAGGGAGGATGCCGAAAAACTTGGATTGGAGGCTAAGGAAAACGATGTTCTTTTGAGCCTTCACGGCTCCTATTTCATAAACTTGTGCGGTGGGAAAGAAACCGTTGAAGCCAGCAAAGACCGTCTTATAGCTTGTGCCACAGCATCTCAGTGGATGGGCTCCAAAATCGTTGTCTTTCATCCAGGGTTTTATGGCAGAAAATCTCCAAAAGATGTTTTTAAGGAATGCCTAGAAGCCTTAAAAGATGTTGTTGGGAGGCTTAGGGCTCTTGACATAAGAGATGTCCGGCTTGGTCCGGAAACTATGGGCAAGCCAACCCAATTTGGCAGTTTAGAAGAAGTTTTAGCCTTGTGCGAACAGGTTGAGCAAACCCAGCCCGTAATAGATTGGGCGCACTTGCATGCTAGAGACCGTGGGCGCTTCAAAACTGTTGACGACTTCCGTATGGTTGTTGAAGAGATTGAAAAGCGCTTGGGAAAAGAAGCCGTTAAAAACATGCATTGCCACTTCACAAAAGTTGAGTTCACGGATAAAGGGGAAAAGTGTCACCACACTATGGATGAGGCTGGCTATGGGCCAGATTTTGAGCTGCTGGCAAAAGTCATAGCTGATTTTAAGCTGAACCCAGTAATAATAAGTGAGAGTCCAGTGTTAGATGTTGACGCTATAAAAATGCGGGACATACTAAGAAAAGAGATGAAAACGTAAACGGCTTAAAGCCTCTGTGCGATACCTTTTTCTATAAAGTTTGTATGCTGTTTATGGGTGCTTCCGGTTTTGGTTAGGTTAAGGGGATTTCAAAAACTCGCGACAATTGAGGAAGCAAAAAAACTGTTTTTTAGCGCTCTAAAATTTGGGAGTCCAAAAGCTGAAGTGATTCCGGTGTGGGATGCGCTTAACCGTGTTTTGGCAGAGGACATAATCGCAGAGGAGGACCTACCGAGATTTGACCGCTCAGCGGTTGATGGCTATGCTGTTAAGGCTGAAGACACTTTTGGGGCTTCCCAGTTTAAGCCAAAAACCCTAAAACTGACAGATGCAAGCGAGGTGAAAAAGGGCGAGGCAAAGCAGGTTTGGACTGGAAACCCTCTTCCAAGGGGGGCAGATGCTGTTTTAATGTTGGAAAATGTTAAGCTTGTCGGCGACAGCCAAATTGAGGTTTGGTCTGCTGTCACACCGGGCGAAAACGTTTCAAAGCGGGGAGAAGACGTAGCAAGGGGTGAAGTTGCCGTTAAAGCTGGCACACGTCTAAAACCGCATCATTTAGCCTTGATATCAGCACTTGGCAAAAATGAGGTATTGGTTTTTAAAAAGCCGAGGGTGGCGATTTTGGCTACTGGAAACGAGCTTATCGAAGCTGGAGAAAAGCCACGGGAAGACCAAATTTATGAGACAAACAGGGTTATGCTTGCATCCCTATGCCATGAACTGGGCGCAGAGCCCCTAGATTTGGGAATAGCCAGAGACGATGTTGAAGAGATTTCAGAAAAGCTGAAACAAGGGTTGAAGGAGGCGGACATCGTAGTGACCACTGGCGGCACAAGTGTTGGAGCTTCAGATTTGGTTCCAACAGTCATAAACAAACTTGGTGAACCGGGCATTCTTGTCCACGGGGTTGCCATGCGCCCAGCCATGCCAACAGCCTTAGCTGTTGTAGGTGGCAAGCCGATAGTGGTGCTTTCGGGCAATCCGGTAGCAGCCTATTTCGGGTTTGAGGTCTTTGCTAGACCCCTAATTCTGAAAATGCTTGGTGTCGAAAAGGAGTCCAGACCCATCGTGGTTGCAAGGCTTACGAGGCGAACATCAACAGCTCTTGGAAGAAAAACCTTTGTCCGAGTTCGCGTCTTTCAGAAAAATGGAGAGTTCTACGCTGAGCCCATAAGTGCTAGGGGTTCCGGCATAATCACAACATTGACGAAGGCCAATGGTTATGTTGTTGCGCCGGAAAACCGCGAGGGACTGGAAGAAGGTGAAATGGTTAGGGTTCATCTCTTTGGCACATTGGAGGTCTTCGGCGAAAATGTTTAGGAAGCTTTTAACTTTTGATGAGGCAAAAAAGGTTATTGAAAAAAATTTTGAGGCTAAACCATTAGGCATAGAGGAAGTTCCGCTTTTAGAGGCTTGCAACCGTGTTTTGGCGGAAGACATTAAAGCCCAGCTGGATATTCCCCCTTTTAACCGCTCAACAGTGGACGGCTACGCAGTGAAAGCCGAGGACACATTTGGTGCAGACGAAAATAGGCCGGTAAAGTTAAAGCTTTGCGGAGTGGTAAACGTCGGTGAAATGCCAAAAATAAAAGTGGAACATGGAACAGCAGTAGAAATAATGACGGGTGCCCCAATCCCCGATGGTGCAGATGCCGTTGTAATGGTTGAAAACACCGAGCGGAAAAACGACGAGGTTTACATTTACACTGCAGTAGCGAAAGATGAAAATGTCATGAAGGCTGGAGCAGACATAAAGAAGGGCGAAACAGTTGCCAAGCAAGGGCAACTTTTGGGCTCGCGGGAAATTGGCGCCATAGCAGCGGTTGGGTTTTCAAAAGTCAAGGTTTACAAAGTTCCGCGGGTGGCGGTTTTATCAACAGGCGCGGAGGTTACCGAACCGGGCGAACCACTAGCACCGGGTAAAATCTATGATATTAACGCTTACAGCCTAAGCGCAGCCGTAATGGAGAGTGGTGGAAAGCCTGTTTATCTTGGAGTTTTTCCAGATGACCCAGATGAGCTTGGAAAGGCATTAAAAAAGGCTTTGGCATCAGCAGACATTGTCGTGACATCTGGTGGGGTTTCAGTCGGGCCGAAAGATGTCATTCCAAAAACGCTTAGCTTTCTCGGAAAGCCCGGAGTGATTGTTTGTGGAATAGCCACAAAACCGGGAAAGCCAACAACCGTCGCTATAATAGATGGCAAGCCAGTTTTCGCTCTTCCAGGACATCCAACTTCAGCTCTTCTAATCTTTCACTTGCTGGTGCGTCCAATAATAGAGCGTATGGCTGGAAGAAAAGCTTTAGAGCGCATCACAATTAGGGCTTTGGCTTCAACACGTATGTTTCCAGCAAGGGGAAGACGCACATTCGTGATGGTGAAACTTAAAAAGGACGAGGAAAAAGGGCTTGTGGCGGAACCCGTTCCAGTGGGACTTTCCGGGGCTATAACAACCCTTCTAAGGGCTGACGGCTTCATAGAAATTCCTGAAAACCAACAGTTTGTAGACGCGGATGAGGAAGTTACAGTTCACCCCTTCAAAAGCTTAGAAAACATTAACATTTAATATTCAAGCTTCTTTTGTCTAGCAGCCAAATAAATTGTGGCAGCCCATGTCATGGCTAGGTACAAAATCATAGCTATGTCAATGAGGATGTCGCCTCCCATCGTGTAGTAGAGCATGGAGGCGGCAAATGTTGTGTTTGTAAAGAAAAGAACGAAGGCACTCCATAGAGCCCAACGTCTCCGTTTAATCAATCCGTAGGCTGTGGTTAGACTTATTATGCCAATCAAGCCTATGTGGACCATTTCGTAATCAATTGTAGCCAACATGACAAAGCAGATGATGCCCACGGCTGCGTAGAAAATTGAGGTTAAAAGTAAGCCTATGTTTTCAATTTTACTCCTTAGCTTGAATCCCATGACTGTTGCCTTCTGAAATTAATGCATTAATTGAAACACATATGGTTAATAAATCATATGCTTTAGGCAGTAATTTTACCACTAGTCGTGCCTTAAACTCACGAATATTTCCATTTCGAAACACCCCTTTTATATACAAAATGGTAGTGCTTTTTGCGGAGAAAGGAAGATGCGAAAGAGAAAAGCAGCTCTATTCCTATTCCTAACCTTCTTAGTTCTAACGGTAAGCCTTGCCCAAATTCTAACTGTGAACGCGTGCCACCGCAAAGATCGGAAACCTCCGAAGATTAATTACGTTTGCCAGTATCCGACAAAACCTGAATACGAGGACAGCGTGCTTGTTCTAGCATACATAACGGACTCTAAAAGCGGAGTAGCAAATGCAACCTTATGCTACAGAGTTGATGGCCAAGAAACTTTTAGGCTAAAGATGAATAGGACCGGTAATATGTATTTTGCAGAGATTCCACCAAAACGCTACAATACTACAGTCATATATGTGGTCTGCGCTTATGACAAGGCTGGAAACATGGCATGCTCAAAGGAGTACACATACATAGTTAGTGATTTTCACCCGCCAGTCATAACATATATCGGAAGAACACCAGCCCAACCAAACTCCAACGAAACCGTCTTAATAATCGCGAATGCCACGGAACCTCCACTCGCCAGTGGTGTGAAAGACCTTTTTCTATCCTACAGCAATGGAACATGTTGGAATGTTATAAGGATGGATTTCAACGGCACATATTATATTGCAGAGATACCGGCATTCCCATATGGAACAGCAGTAAGCTACCGCGTTTCGGCAGTTGACAAAGCTGGAAACACAGCAACTCTCGATATTTATTCATATACTGTTGCTGACCGTTTTCCGCCGAAAACCGCCATTTTAACACCAAGTGATGGAAGCTATATCGCTGGAAAAATAAACGTTACAGTTTACGTTCAAGACGACAATTTATTAAATGTGGAGCTTAAGGTTGATGAAATATTTCTAGGCGGATGGAACACAACAGGGCGACATGTTTGCCAATTGGACACAGCAGCATTAAATGATGGGCTACACATTCTAACGCTGGAAGCCATTGACGAAGCTGGAAACCTAGCCAAACAAGAAATTTCCATAACTGTTGATAATACGCCGCCCAAAGCTGAAATCTTGTCACCGTCTAATGGAAGCTTTCTACGAGGCATAGTGCTTTTCAGACTTCAAGCTGAAGACACAAACTTTGATAGAATGGAGCTTAAGATAGGTGAAGAAATCCACGCTTGGGAGATAAAAGACCAAACTTATGTTTGGAATACAAGCAGCTACGACGATGGCGCTTACCACATAATTTTAACAGTATTTGACAAAGCTGGTAACAAGGCTGAAAGCGCCATAACCGTAACTGTTGATAATACGGCTCCTACAGTGGCCGGCTTTTCATGGATGCCCACACAGCCAGCGGAAAATGAGTCGGTTAAAGTCTCAGCAAAAATCATTGATGGGGGAAGCGGCGTCAAAAATGTAACCTTATGGTTTAGGCTTTTGGGCGGCGAATGGCAAAAGCTCCCAATGAGTTTAGAGCACGGAAACTGGACTGGCATGATTCCCATGTACCCGAAGGATGCTATAGTAATGTTTTATGTTGAATGCTTTGACAAGGCTGGAAACGCCGCAAAAACAACAGAAAGCTACTATATTGTTAAGGCTGCACCAAGCGAGGAAGGTGTCGCTCCAAGCACCAAAGGGTTTCCATTGCATTGGCTAATACTGATGGTACTAGCAATATTCGCTGTTCTGGTTTTAACAGCCTATTACGTTAAGAAAAGGAAGCACGGCAAGGTCGCCACCAACTATTTTGCCATAACAAGTCTTTAGCTAGCACACGTTTTGCTTTTAAGCGAAAGAGTTTAGAACTTCATAAGCTAAACTGTTTTAGTCGTCTGTGCAATGAGTGGGGCTGAAATGAGTTACCGCGACTTATATGTTTCACATTCGATGGCTTTTAGTGGTTTTCAAAAAACTTTCGAGGAAGCTGACTACGTAGTCATAGGCGTACCTTTCGATGTAACAAGTACTTACCGTACAGGGGCTAGATTTGGTCCAAATGCCATAAGGGAGGCCTCCCTAAACATTGAAACTTATAGCTTCCGCAGCGGCATGGACGTTGAAAATTTGCGGATACATGATCTGGGCGACTTACATGTTTCTACAGACACGGAGCAAACCCTTGAAAAGCTAGCAAAGGTTGTTGAAGAAATATTAGAGGCTGGAAAAACACCCGTTACAATTGGTGGAGAACACACCGTCACGCTGGGCGTTTTGAAAGGTTTCGGCGGCAAAGCTTCCAAAATGGCTGTTTTGTGTTTTGATGCTCATCTTGATTTGCGAGACGAGTTTATGGGTTTAAGGGTTTCCCACACAACTTTTATGCGGCGGCTAAATGAGCAGTTGAAGCCAGCCAAAATCCTGGAGGTTGGCACAAGAGCCGTCTGCAGAGAGGAGTTGGACTATGCTGAGAAGGCTGGAATCGAGTTCATAAAAGCCCAACAGATTAGGAGAGAAGGAGCAGAACAAGCGCTTAAGATTTTGAAGCGGAAACTCGCCCATGTGGAAAGCGTTTATGTTTCTGTGGACATGGATGTTCTTGACCCAGCCTATGCTCCGGCGGTACAAAATCCCGAGCCAGAGGGTCTTGAAAGCCACACTTTACTGGACATTTTATGCAGTCTTTGTGACAAGCGCATTATCGGTCTTGATGTTGTTGAGGTTGCGCCAAATTATGACAGTGGAGTGACGGCTATACAGGCTGCCAAAGTGATTTTTGAGATGTTATGTAGCATAGAGAAAGCAAGAACGGGTTAGAGCTTTTCACTTTTGACTCTTTTGATTTCTATTATAACTTTTTGGCGGTCTGGACAGCCCGAAGTGAAAGTATCTTTGTCTTCCTCCCATGGGAAGGCTCCGCCAAACTGCAAAGTCACCAAATATGGGAAAATGGCGTTGTAGAAGAAGCTGCATAGGTTCGGGGCTCTAAAGCTCTTGTTTTCCTCTTCGGAATAAAGTGTTAAGTCGAATTCCTCTCCAACGTGGTGTCCCGCTGAGCATTCACCTTCAACTTTCACAATTCTTCCAATCAGTTTACACCCTTTCAAACAGCTAAACCTCCAGTTTTCTGTTATTTTTGGCTCCTTAACAATTTTGCTATGAAGAAGCCGTTACATTGGTGAATGTGGGGGTAAAGCCTCTGGCATTTTTCCATGCCCCTTAACCCCGGCAGACCGATTTTAGGAGTTATTTCAACCAGCGAAAACTCGGGATGCCACTTCAAGAATTTTTCTATGAGCATTTCGTTTTCTTCAACTGTTATGCTACACGTGGAATAGATTAGTATGCCTCCAGGCTTAACTTTTTCAACACAGTTTTCCAGCATTTGCCATTGGATTTCAGCCATCTTCTCAACAGAGCGCTGTGTAAGCCTCCACTTAGCCGATGGGATTTTTGCAAAAGCTCCTGTGCTTGTACAGGGCGGGTCTAAAACCACAACATCCGCTTCTACGGAGACTGGCAATGGATTACATGCATCAGCAATTATAGGCTCCGCGATTTCCGCACCCATCCTTGATACTTCACTTTTCCACACGCTCATTCTACGCCTTGAAAAGTCTATTGAATAGATTACGCCGCGGTTTTCCATAAGCTGAGCTAAATAGGTAGTTTTGGCACCCGGAGCAGCACAAACATCTAAAAGCACAGTTCCCGGTTTCGGGTTTGCCACCTCAGCAGCATAACAGCTAGCCTTATCCTGAATGTAGAATAGGCCATCTCTGAAGCTTTTAGTTCTTGTCAATGGGGTTTTTGCGCCCAAAACTTTGAAGGCATAGCGCAACCCCTCAACCCTTTCAACCTTTATCTTTTCTTCGGCTAGCCTCGCCAAAATTTCACTTTCATTTTCTTTGAGTGTGTTAAGCCTAATGTAGGTTGGAGGAGCCTTTAAGTTTGCCTCAAGTATGGATATGGCTTCTTTTCTTCCAAAAAGCTTGAAACAGTACCTCACAAACCATGTTGGATGGAAAGTTAAAAGTCCAACCCTTTCCTCATCGCCAACACTTTTTAGAACAACATTTGGGCTTTCCGTTAAAAGCAAGCCTAGAAATGGCTCAACACTTTGGATGGTTTTCCAACCAAGAATTGAACGAGCAAGCTTTACAATGTTTTTTGCCTCTTCAATGTCAAGTTTCGCCCAGTTATTCGTAACCCTCGTCTGATAAACGTAAAGCCTCAAAAAGGACTGAACTCCTAAAGTGAACTCGCTTATGGATTTCGGCTTCAAAACTTCATTTATGAAACGGTCAATGAAGTTGCGACGCCGGACGGTTTCACAAACAAGGCTATGGGCAAAACGCAAGGCGTCAATGTCGCTTATTTCCAGCTGTTTGGCTGTTCTGGCTATGGCTAGACGTTCACTAATCTGTTCTTTCTCCATCCAGCTTAAAGCCTCAATGGCTAGAGACCAAGCTTCTCTAAGCATTCCCTTTTCACTCGCTAGACAGCAATAGAAAAGCGTTTAAAGATTAAAAGTTTCCATAAAAGGCGATACAAAGCACTTTTTGAAGCTTACGTTGGTTTTGTCTAGTAAGGTTTTTAGTCTGTTACTGTTGATATTTAGTTTAGGTTAAGAGCGGTTATGGCTCAAAGGCGCCTAGACGAGTTTTCAATACCGGTAGCTAAACCTCAAGAAGCCAAAGCGGAAGCCCTACCCTTCACAGAAGCCCTGGAAAAAGAGCGGAAACAGCGTGGTTTCCCGCCAACAGCGCCGGAAAACCTCCCTCCTTCATATTTTGTTTCAGCCACTTATGATGGCAAGGCTGGAAAAGCCCTAATCAAACTTTACGAGCCGGTTTCGGGGCGGATCTACTTCTGGTATGATAACACTGGGCATAAGCCTTACTGCTACACAAACCTCTCACCATTTGAGCTTGAAAAAATTGACCGTTTAATGAAGCATCCGGGCTTCGACCACTTCGAAATTGAGGAGAAGTTTGATCCCCTTTTGGATAAACCGGTCAAAGTGACAAAGATTGTTGCCAAAGATCCTCTGGCTATTGGAGGACGCCCAAAAGGTTGTATAAGGGACATTATTCCAGAAGACTTCCCGAAGGTTGCAGATGTTCCAGTCTCCGTCGAATCCATTAAGGTTTGGGAGTCCAAGATAAAATATTACCAGTCATACATTTATGACCGTGGGCTTTTGCCTGGCATGGTTTATGAGGTTAAGGATGGCAATCTTGTGCCAAAACGCCTAGAAGAAGCAGAAAAAATGGTTCGGCAAATCGTTGGCACTTTCAAGGAGGCTGATGCTGAAGAGCTTCGATATATTGAACAGTGGGCTAGGCTCCTTGAATATCCAGCTCCAAAGTTCCGCTATGTCGCCATGGACATTGAGGTTTACTCGCCCATACCAACTAGGATGCCGGATCCCCGCGAGGCAGCCTACCCAATAGTCTGCGTCTCCCTATATAGTTCAGATGGACAAAAGCGGGTTCTCCTCCTAAAAAGGGAGGGGGTCCGCGAAGGCTCAGAACGTTTGCCAGCAGACGTACAAATAGAATATTTCGACTCTGAAGAGAAATTGATAAGGGCTGTTTTCGAGGTTTTGTGGGATTACCCGTTTGTGATAACCTTCAACGGCGACGATTTTGACTTGCGGTATTTGGCGCACAGAGCTGAAAACCACGGTTTCAAACGGGATGAAATTCCCATAGAAATTGGCAAGCGTGTCTGCCTCCTAAAGTATGGCGTCCACATAGACCTCTACAAGTTCTTCTTCAACCGATCTATACAAATTTACGCCTTCAACAACCGCTACCGAGACGTAACTCTTGGCGACGTTGGCAAAGCTCTTATAGGCTTAGACAAGCTAACATTGGAGAAGGGTATAGGCGAATTAACATATACAGAGCTGGCAAAGTACTGCTTCAGAGATGCAGAAATCACCTACAAACTCACAAACTTCGATGACGAACTCGTCTTGAAGCTGATTCTCGTCTTAGCCAGAATAAGCAGCATGCCAATGGAGGATGTTAGCCGACAAGGCGTTTCCCGTTGGATAAGAAACTTCATGCACAGGGAACACCGCAGAAAAAACATGCTAATCCCAAATGCTGAAGACATACTAGCCCTAAAAGGCAAGACCGCCACAAAAGCAATAATAAAAGGTAAGAAATATAAGGGCGCTATAGTTGTCGAACCAGTGCCAGGTGTCCATTTCAATGTCGCTGTAATGGACTTCCCAAGCCTGTATCCATCAATAATAAAGGTTTGGAATCTTGGCTACCAGTCCATCTTATGTGGACACCAAGAATGTCGGACAAACCTCGTGCCTGACACACCCCACTGGGTTTGCCGCAAAAAACGTGCCTTGGAAAGTCTCCTAATAGGTTCGCTGAGAGACTTGCGAGTTCAATGGTACAAGCCGAAATCAAAGGACAAGTCTATGTCACCAGAGGTTAGAAGCTGGTACAACATTATTCAAGGCGCATTAAAAGTCATTTTAAACGCCAGCTATGGTGTTTTCGGAGCAGAAACCTTCGACTTATACTGTCCACCAGTGGCTGAAGCCACGGCAGCCATAGGAAGACATGCCATAACCCAAATAATTAAGAGGGCTGAAGAGCTTGGCATTCAAGTGCTTTACGGAGATACGGACAGTGTTTTCCTGAAAAACCCGTCTAAGGAGCAGATAAATGAACTCGAAGAGTGGACTGAACGCGAGTTAAAAATGGGCCTAGACGTGGACAAGGTTTATCGCTATGCGGTCTTTAGCTCCCGTAAAAAGAATTATCTGGGCGTTTTAGAAGACGGAAGTGTTGACGTTAAGGGCTTAACTGGTAAAAAGCGTCATATCCCGTTGTTCATTAAAAAAGCCTTCGACAAAATGAAGGAACGCCTAGCCACAGTTAAAACGCCAGCAGACTTCGAAGCAGCTAAGAAGGACATTATTCAAACAATTCGCGACTGCTACATACGCCTAAAAAGACGCGAATGGGAAAGCCTAAATGAACTAGCCTTCAATGTGGTATTAGGCGAAGAACCGGAACGCTACACTAAAACAACGCCACAGCATGTGAAAGCCGCAAAAATACTGAAAGAAAGCGGGATGGAACTTAAGGCCGGAGACTTAATAAGCTTTGTAAAAGTGGTAAATGAGCCCCACGTAAAACCGGTCGAGCTGGCAACAAAAAATGAGATAGACGTGGACAAGTATGTGGCTTATCTACACTCCACCTTCGACCAAGTTTTAGACGCGTTAGGCCTAGATTTCGACGAAATAATAGGATTGACAAAACTGGAACGCTTCATGTAAGCCTTAGTTCTCCGCTTCTCTTCATATATCTTTTACCTATGCCACTTCGATGTAAGGCCTCCAGAATTGTAAATCCAAGAATGTCAATCGCCACAATAGAGCCTAGGAAAATGCCAAACAATCCAACCTCCACTGGAACATTAAATATGAGCGCCAAGTAGCCTCCAACAATAATTGTTATTGTGACGGTTTCTACGAGACATGCTGTAAGCCTACGGGCAACACTTTCTCCACCGACAAGCCAAGCCAAAACACATGCAACAAAATTTGCAACAGTGCCGCCGATTATGTCAATTATGCCCAAGCCGCCATAAACGTTCGCAACCAGACACCCAAATCCAGTTCCAAGGGCAACAGGTATACCGAAAATCACCGACAACGGCAAAAGTGCATCAGCAACCCTCACTTGATATATCCCAAAGCTTATGGGCGCCAGAAAAATCACACCAGCAGCATACAAAGCCCCAAAAACTACCGTCAAGGCCAAGTCTTTACTATCAAACTTCAATTTTTCACCTCCCTACGCCGGGGTTTATATGGCGGAACGGGTGGGAGGACCCACTCACCCGCCAACAAAACAGCATAACTGCAAGGCAACTATAAAAGTATTCTTTCATTCAACTCTTATTCCGCTTTTCCAGCCTCTTCCTCAGCCTTCACTGTTGCTTCCGGCTCAATGGCGACGCCTTCCGTTGGCGCTTCTTCCTTTCTGAAGAGGAGAAGGTCTATTGGCGGCGGAGGCGTGTTTAGAATCGTTGAAAGTAGGTACATGGCCGTGAAGGTATGTTGGTAAACTTTCTGGAAAACATAGGGCACCTTTGTTTCAGGGTCAACCTCCAACATCTTGTTTATCTCCAGATCCTTGCCGGTGATGGTAGCTGTCCCTTCAATTTCAAATTTTACAATGCTAGGCTTTGTTGTCAATTGGAGGTTGAAGCCGACAACCACCATTTGACTTTTTCTCTCCTTCTCCTCAAGCTTAGCTTTAACATCGAAATTAACGGTTCCAGCCCCGCCTTTAACGTCAAGCTTTACCCCTATAATACTAGTAACATCCACCTTAACCGAAACGTTTGGAACATGAAGTGTGGGGCAAATAGTTGATTCCTCACATCAAATCTATATATCGAGTTCGCGTGTTCTTCAACAACCTCCGTGATTAGCCTCACTCCAAACCAATTTTTGCCTTTTGTGTGTAACAAAATGTTACACACAGCTAAAGCAGAAACTGCTGAGCAACAACAGCGGCCAAAGTTGAAACAGCAACAAAAAAGGCTATAACAATAACTACTTGGCGCTCAGTCATGGGCCGCTTATAAGTAATAAGTGTTATTAGGCTTCTCCTATGGTCTGAGAGAAGTCTCTTCCCATCAAAAGAGACATTCGCCCTGGTTCGGAAAAAGAAATAGTTCAACAAAATCATGGAAGAATTAATTATGTAGGGTATAAGCGAAATCAACAAACACCATTTCACATCAGAAATTATTGCAAAAGCCGCTAAAGTGATCCCAATGGCAAAAGAGCCGGTATTACCAACAAAAATTTTCCCTTGAAAGTTGAAAAAGGCAAGCACAAGCCACACAGCCAAAGGAAGCATCAACAAAACCGCATTTTTACCCGAAGCCACCATAAGTCCAATCAAAACAATGGCAGGGCAAACGGTTTCCAAACCATTTAATCCACCTAACTGATTAACAGTGTTGGTGGCAACCGTCACAATCAATGGGATTACCACGAAAAAATAGTATATGTTAAAATCTAGTCTCCCCACAATTGGGAGAGTTATAACCGTGCGTGCACCGGCTCTATATGCCAAGGCCATTAAAGGAACTGCTGCCACCAATGGAAAGAAAGCCTTGTAACGCCACCGCAGATCCATCCAATCATCAAGCAAACCCATGAACCCACCAAACAATATGCAAACAGCCAAAGTCAAAGCTGGAGAAACATTGCCGCCATCAGTTTCGACATCAAATTCGAAAGCGTGTAGAAAGAAAAGGTAAGCTACACTCACAATAACGTATATGACGCCTAAACCTGTTGGAACCAAAGGCTTGCCGGGTTTATGGTGGTCTGGAACTTTTGGAAACAAAAGTTTCTCCCTTACCCGCTTGGATGCTCACTGTAATATTTTTCCCAGTTAATTTTGTAGAGGCAAACAAGTGGAACAACGCCGCCATACTTGCTTCCATCATTATCCAGTCCAGCAATATATTCTGGCGTAAAGTAGAGCAACTCAATTGTTGAGCTGCTTAGTCCGTGCTGTTGCTTCCAACTTTCAACTGCATACCGCATCAACTTGTAAATCGTTGTGTTTTGCCCTCTGGGGTTCGGTTCGAGTTCACCATCACCAACTTGACCATTTTTATCAATATCTATCCAGTTTGTTCCAAGGGTGTAGTTTCCAAATAATTTCCTTACGTCGTCAAGTTTTTCGTTCCACATTTCACTTTCCGAAATGAAGCCCCCCTCTATAAAGCGGCTACGTCCCTTCCCAGATATGGCTGCCATCCAAATCCATTTTCCTTCGTCGCCGCCAGCATTTACCCATTCACCATTTTTGGCGTAAATGGTTGTGTAAACGAGAATGTAGGATGCGTTGTAAAGTTTTAGCATTTTCATTGCTTGTGTCTCGTTGGCTATAAAGATAAAGCCGATATTTTCTATCTGAGTTGTGTTTATTGTTGCGTTGTCTGCCAGCGAAGTAACGTTGCCTAATACAGTCATCCAGTATCCATAATCCCACCAACTGCAAACGACGGTTGTTGGACTTAGCCGTGTTCTCATCCAATATAATGTGTCAATCCATTCTTTTACCGGCGTGCTCAAGTACTGAGGTGACACTGAAAGGCTCCCTCCGGAAATTGTGGTCGGCGCGTATGCTTGCGTATAAACCCTCGGCATTGGAAAAGCAAGGTTCACCATTAAAATTAGGAATATTAGAAACACTGCCAAGCCGCTGAACTCCCTTCCAACTCGCTCCAGCCCATACTTTTTCTTAACGCTTATTCTTGGCGGTTCTTTAAGCAGTGCCACAAAGGGTTTTAGAAGCCCGTTAATCCCAATGGCAACTAGTAGGCTGAAGGCTGAAGCCATAATTACAAACAATCGCACCATTGAGCATGCAAAATAAAGAGATGTTAAACCAAAAACTAAGAGGAATAGGTTCCTATTGTTCAAGTTTCCTAGAATGAAGAATAACCCTATTATAAAGAAGATTATCATGAAGCCAAACTCGTAATAAATGGAGCCCCATGCGGATACTCTATGTTCAGCCACAGATTCAACAAGAGGGGAAGCCTCGCGGGTGAAAGGGTTTAGGACAGAAATAAACTTTCCAGCTATGCCTTGCATGTAGCCTGTATACCAAAGCGCGATGATACCGCTAAGAATGAGGGCTAAAAAAACTGTAACTGATATGACTTTCCATTTAGTTGTTTTTATGTTGGTGACAACTTCTGCTAGGCAGAGCAGTCCGAAAACGGCTGCAACTGGGAGGATTGCGCTTGTTAGGAGGTAGTTTGGTGAGAGCTTTGGAACATTTATGGCGATGAGCAATCCAAACCCGAAGGTTATACCATAAGCGAGAAAAAGCTTCCGTGTGTACCTCCTCAAAACTAGCAAAACTAATGTGAATAAAGTTATGACGCCTATGGGGTAATAAGCTGCACCCCACCCAGCGCAGAAGTAGCCTAACACCGCTCCAGAGGCAAGAGCATATTTTACAGTTGAGCCGACTTGCCTATTCTCTTCAATAGCCCTTAAAAACAAGAATACAAAGAGTATGAGGGATAATATACCAATAGTTTCATCGTCAAAAAATCCCAGCGATGTCCGTTGAATATAGGATGGTTCTAAGGCTAGGAAAAGTGCCGCCAATAAGCCTACTGGTCTGCCGCCCATGTCCTTTCCAAGAAAGTACATGGCGAGGCACGTCAATGTGGCCATAATGGCTGGAAACAAGGCGCAGAAACTCATTAGGTCTATGCCTACGCCAAGCATTGAAACTATTTTGTATAGGAAGGCTGCTGTCATTGGAAGCCCTGGGAAGCCAGCTTTAGCGACGTTTATTCCATCCGGGTACCATCTTTGGCGGTCTATCCATCCTTTTCCTCCATTTTCTATGGCCCATGAAATGAAACCGTCTTTAACTATTTTTTCTGTGAAGCGGTATTGGAAGTATGGGTCAAACTCTGAGAGCAAAAGGTTTGATTTACCAGTTGCCGGATCTATTTCCCAGCGCATTGGGAAAAGTCGTATGGCAAAGGCTATAAAGAGTATAAGTGTTAAAGTCGCGATGGTCATTATTGATGTGTGGTTTATTTTTGGGCGGAGTTTTCCAAGGCTTTTAATGCCGTTAATTATTCTTTCTTTTTTTGAGG
>JAWAZO010000005.1:0-39094 GCA_038817565.1 Bathyarchaeia archaeon | reverse complement strand
AACGCATCAACCCGGGACTGGAGGGCGTAAAGAAGGCGGCTAAAATAGGGTTTGACATTTTGGCGAGAGGTGGAAGCGCTTTAGACGCTGTTGTTGAGGCTGTCGCCGTCATGGAGGATGAAGGCGTCTTCAACGCTGGATTTGGCTCAAGCCTAACAATAGAGAAAACCGTTGAAATGGAAGCCTCCGTCATGGATGGAAAAACCTTGAGGGCCGGAGCCGCTGGCCTCTTACGGGACGTTAGGAACCCTGTTAGGCTTGCACGAATAGTGATGGAAAAGACAGACCATGTCTTCATCGTTGGCGAGGGGGCGGAAAAACTTGCAAAATTGTTTAAACTTGAAAGGCGGAACCCCCTAACCGAGACCCGCTTAAAATATTACGAACAGGCAAAGCAAGCCTTATTGGAAGGTAAGTTTGAGCTGCCAAAACTTACGGAACTGGTTAAGAGTCACCCGGAACTTTTCGACCTTGAAACAGTCGGCGCTGTTGCCCTAGATATAGAGGGTAATGTTGCAGCTGCAACCTCCACTGGCGGGTTTCCATTAAAGATTCCCGGAAGGATTGGCGACTCACCCTTAATTGGCTGCGGCACGTATGCTGATAATAGGAGCGGGGCATGTTCAGCCACCGGTGTTGGCGAAATTGCCATAAGGCTTGTTTTGGCCAAAACTGTTTGCCATTATATGGAGAATGGCAAAACAGCCCAAGAGGCTGTTGAGGAGGCCATTAGGCTTGTCAATGAGCGGATGGCTGGAACCTACAATTCTATGGGTTTAATTGCCGTAGACACGCGGGGCGAAATTGGTGCTGCTCACAATTCTACACATTTGTGTTGGGCTTATTTAAAGCCTGGAATGCGGGAGCCTGAAGCCGCCCTAACGGCAAAAATTCTGAAGTAAATTTTTAAATGGGTAGTGTGTCATCAAGGTTATTTCTCGACAACAGTCGAAAGAAAACGCTTAAAGCAGTCCTTTGAGGCTCTCACTATGCCAAGCCCATGGGTTAAGGAGGTGAAATAGAGTGTTCGAGGAAGAAGAAGAGTGGGAAGAGGAAGATTGGGAAGAAGAAGAGTGGGAAGAAGAGGAATGGTAAAACCCCTAAAGGGTTTCACGTTTCCCTCGTTTTCTTTTTAACCCGAAAAGTTTTTAGCGCTTCATGAATTTGATTTTAAAGCTCATATTTATGTTGTGAGACGTGTAACAAGATAGTTGCTGGTAAGCATGACCCGTGTTGCAGTATTAGACTCAGATAAGTGTAAGCCCAAGCGATGCGGAAAACAGTGCCAACGCTTTTGTCCAATGGTTAGAAGCCATGTTGAGGCAATCCGCTTCGAAGACACAAAACCATTAATTATTGAGGCTTTGTGCTCTGGATGTGGAATATGCGTGAAAAAATGTCCCTTCAATGCCATATCAATAGTTAACCTTCCGGATGAGCTGGAAAAAGAGTGCAGCCACAGGTTCGGACCAAACACCTTCAAGCTTTATAGGCTTCCGACGCCCTTGCCGGGCACAGTTTTGGGGCTTCTTGGAAAAAATGGTATAGGGAAAACGACAACGCTGAAGATTCTCTCTGGAGAGGTTAAGCCAAACCTTGGAAATTATGAGAATCCGCCCAGCTGGGGCGACGTAATAAGATATTTTAGGGGTTCGGTGCTGCAGGAATATTTTCAGCGGATGAGCGAGGGCAAACTTAAAGTTGTGCACAAGCCCCAATACGTTGACAGGATTGCAAGGGCGGTTTCTGGTAGAGTTGGTGAACTCCTTAAAAAAGTGGATGAGCGGGGCGTTCTTGAAAACGTTGCCAAAAGGCTTGAGTTGGAGAACATTTGGGATAGACCCCTTGAAGCCCTAAGCGGGGGCGAGTTGCAGAGGGTAGCAGTAGCCGCTGCCATATGCAGAGAAGCTGACGTTTACCTCTTCGACGAGCCATCCAGCTATCTCGATGTGAAACAGAGGCTTGAAGTTGCCAGAGCCATAAGAAGCCTAAAAGGGGAAGGAAAAATTATTGTTGTAGCTGAACATGACCTTGCGATAATTGATTATCTATCAGACCAAATCTGCATATTTTATGGTGAGGCTGGCGTTTACGGAATAGTTTCTCACGTGCACGGTGTTAGAACAGGCATAAACATCTACCTTCAAGGCTACATTCCAGACGAAAACATCCGCTTTCGGAAAGAAGCAATACTATTCCATGAAAAACCGCCAACCATAAGCTTCGGTGCCGGAGAAATTCTCCTAAAATGGGATAAAATGGAGAAAACCTATGAAGGCTTCAAACTTGTCGCCCATCCCGGGGAAATCAGAAAGGGCGAAATAATAGGGATTCTGGGACCAAATGGTATTGGAAAAACAACTTTTGTCAAAATTTTGGCCGGTTTGGAGAAAACAGACGAGGGGAAAGAGTTTAAAGAGCTTACGGTAAGCTACAAGCCACAATACATTTCAGCTGAATATGAGGGCACTGTGCAAGAACTATTGACAAGCATAGCAAAAGAAGACTTCACGTCAAGCTGGTATAAGGCTGAAATTCTCCAACCCCTCGGCATCGTCCCGCTTTTAGAGAGAAATATAGCCGAGCTGAGTGGTGGCGAACTACAGAAGGTTGCCATAGCCGCGTGTCTATCAAGAAAGGCTGAGCTTTATCTTCTCGATGAGCCGAGCGCCTACTTGGACGTTGAGGAGAGGCTTAACATGGCTAGAACCATTCGCCGAGTAATTGAAGCGAGAAATGCAACGGCCTTCGTTGTTGAACACGACGTTGTCGCCCAAGACTTCATTGCAGACCGTTTGATGGTGTTTACTGGTGAACCGGGTATAAAAGGCATAGCCAACCCACCGACCAGTTTAAGGGATGGAATGAACACCTTCTTGAAAGAGATGAATGTAACCTTTAGAAGGGACCCTGTCACGAAAAGGCCCCGCGTCAATAAGGAGGGCTCAAAGCTGGACAAATATCAGAAGGAGATAGGCGAGTACTATTATGTGAGGCATATAGCCATAAAAGAAGAGGACTAATCATGGTTAACGTTGGTGAAGCGGAAAAAGCACTTTTAAAGGAAGCCTCAAGGGCTTTGGGAAATGCGCATGTCCTTTGGGGCTTCGGCGTTGGCGCGGCTGTTTTGGCTGAGGATGGGAAGATTTATAGCGGCTGCAACGTTGAAAGTTGGGTTTCTGGACTTGGCATATGCGCCGAAAGAAACGCTATAAACCACGCCATTACGCACGGAAACAAGAAAATTAGAGAGATAGCCGTAGTGGCAGACGCCAAAAACACTGATATGATAAAACCCTGTGGAGCTTGCCTCCAATATATTTCGGACTTTGCCGAAAACCCCGAAATTAAAATTGTCATGGCAAAAGTTGAAAACGCCCAAGTGCTGTTTGAAACGGTTGAGATAAAGACATTAAGGGAACTTCTTCCAGAACCTTTTAAGAAATGAAAAGTTTGCCAAAAACGGGCATAGTTAAATTAATGTGCATGCCGCGTATACATACGTAAAGTGGCTTTGCTGAATGAGGTGACCGGTGGAGGCTAGCGTGGCGCAAGTAACCTTCGAAGAGATTAGCGCATCAGACTTTTTCTACAGAAACCGCGATATAGCGGGATTCACAAACCCGACAAGGGCCATTTTCGCAGCCATCCGCGAACTTGTGGAAAACTCTTTAGATGCCGCTGAAAGCCTCAAAATACCTCCGGAAATTTATGTTAGGCTCTCCTTCGAGGGAGAGGCGAGCAAGGAAACCCAAATCTACAAGCTTAGGGTTGAGGACAACGGCTGCGGCGTTCCGCCAAGGCATATTCCATCAGCCTTCGGGCAAGTGCTTTTCGGCTCAAAGTATAAACTTAAACAGCAAAGGGGAACATTCGGCTTAGGCGGAAAAATGGCCATTTTATATGGACAGATAACAACCCACCAGCCGGCCACAATAATTTCAAGCACCGGCATGTCAAGGATTTACATGTACAAGCTTATGATTGACATCCAAAGGAACCGCCCAATAATCCTTGACAGGAAGATTTTCTTGAACAAGGAGGGCTGGCGTGGCACCATTGTGGAGTTCAGCCTTGAGGGCGACTATTTGAGGGCTATGCCCAAAATACTAGAATATTTCAAGCAGACAGCCATGGTGAACCCCTACGCAAACATCACCTTCGTAGATCCGAAGGGTAGACTCTACAAATTTACCAGGGCAACCACCCTTATGCCGGATCCGCCAAAGGAGACTTTACCCCACCCCTACGGCGTTGATGTGGAGCTTCTCCAACGCCTTATACAGGTTACGCCCTACAACAATATGCTGGAGTTTTTAAAAAACCACTTTCATCGCGTTGGTGAAATAACAGCCAGAAAATTCTTAGAGTTTAGTGGCATAAGCCCTTCTAAAAACCCGAAGAAGCTCTCCCACGAGGAAATAGTCCGGCTTATGCACATGTTAAAAAAGTTTAAGGAATTTCTCCCACCAGACGCGAGTTGTCTCTCACCGCTAGGCGAGGAACTGTTAAAAACTGGCGTTTTGAAGGAGCTTAAACCAGAATTTGTGGCTGTTCACCAGCGGAAGCCAGCCACCTATGCTGGGCACCCCTTCATCGTCGAAGTGGCAATAGCTTATGGAGGGGAAATCCCCCAGAAAGGAGGCTTCCTAATATATCGCTTCGCCAACAGAATTCCGCTTCTTTATGATGAGGCAAGCGACGTTTCAGTCAAGGTTATAAATGACATGAACTGGCGGCGCTACAAGGTTACGCCGGACATGCCCATAGCCATAGTTGTCCACATTTGCAGCACAAAAGTCCCTTACAAAACCGTTGGGAAAGAGTTCATCGCTGACAGGCCAGAAGTTAGACGGGAAATAGCTAACGGATTGAGGGAAGTGGCTCGCCAACTTCAACGCTTCCTAACAAGACGTGAGCACGTGGACAGAGAACGTAAACGCCTTGGGGTTTTCAGCAAATATTTGCCAAAAATAGCCGAATTTTCCGCAAAACTCGCCGGTAAGGAAAAGCCTCCAGACATTGAAAAGCTGTTAAGGAGTGTGAGGCGTTTTGGAGCCGAGGGAATTTAAAAGCATAATGGAAAGGCGGAAAGAGGTTTTAGCAACTCTTGAAAATTTTGGATTAAAGATCTACGAGCAAATTGATAGGGGCTATTTCCCATCCATTGAGATGCCAAGTCGCTCTACAGAAAACATCTATTACGACCCAAAATTTAGGCAGTTCATTTTAGGCGACAAACGTGTTAGGCGAAGCACTAGGAACATTCGCCACTTGAAACCCTTCGCCCAATTGGTTTGGACAGCGTTATTCTCCTATGAGCTTACATCTCAACGTAAAACATCCACTCTAAGAGACGTTTACTATTCAGCCCAAGCCTACGAAATGACCTTTAAAGACCAGCAGGAATCTAACAATATAATAACAGACCTAGAAACGGTTCTAGGTTTTTCACGAGAGGACTTTAACATTTTTCCAGAAGAACGTTCAGCTGTCTTCGGAGACCTAACAATACGCTACACGGTGCCGGGTTATGAGGGAAAAACTCTAAACTTGACTTCGCATCCGGACGGTGTTATGATTGGACCAGCCCTAACCTCAGCGGAGTTTGTTGAAACCACAGCGGACAAGGTCATAGCCATCGAGAAGGGCGGCTTGTTCACCCGCTTCATTGAGGAGAACGTGCATAAAAAGTTCAATGCTATACTTGTGCTTACGGCTGGGCAAGCGCCAAGGGCAACCCGCCATTTTATCAGGAGGTTAAACCGGGAGCTTGGATTACCAGTCTATATCTTCACAGATGGCGACCCATGGGGAATGCACATTGCCATGGTTATAATTTCCGGCTCAGCTAACGCCGCCCATTTAAGAGACCTAACGACACCGGACGCCAAATGGAGTGGCGTATGGGCAACAGACATTGTTAAGTATAAGTTGCCAACAGATCCGTTGGACGAAATTGACATGAAAAGGCTTTACGAACTGCAGAAAGACCCAAGGTACAAGGAGGACCCGCTGTGGCAGAGGGAAATAAAAACCTTCATGAAGATTAAAAGGAAGGCTGAACAGGAGGCCTTCAGCCGATATGGGCTAACCTACATTGTGGACGAGTATTTGCCGGCAAAGCTTGAAGAGACAAAATAGCCTTGAAAAGGGAAATTTAAAATAACCCTCATGCTTTATGGTAAAAGACATGTCACAAACGCATAGAGGCTGAAAGTATGAGCGAAGAGGGCGGCTTTGGAATAACAGCGGCAGAAAAATTCTTTGGAATAATCCTCGTGATTGTGGGCGCTTTGACCACCCATTTCACCTTAACAAGCAGCAACACGTTAGGCATTTACACATGGTTCTTCGGCTTCTTAGCCATGATCCTTCTCGCGCTGGGAATTTTCCTCATAATCGTCAAGGCTGAATAGCCCAACCTTTAAAACAGCATTTATTTAAGGAGTAATTTTATTAGTTTGGTTTGTGGTTGCTGTCTGTTATCCACATAGGGAAAACTGCCATGTCGCTTCGTCAGCCCATCGTCTGTGTTCTCGGTCATGTGGATACTGGTAAGACTCTCCTTTTAGACAAGATTCGCAAAACTAGTGTTCAAGCCCGTGAGGTTGGGGGTATAACCCAACACATTGGCGCCAGCTTCTTTCCAGTTGAAACCTTAAAGCAGATGATTGGACCCTTGCTTTCAACTATTAAGGGTGAAATTGAGATTCCAGGCTTGCTTGTCATTGACACCCCGGGACACGAGGCTTTCACAAACCTTCGTAAGCGTGGAGGCAGTGTAGCTGACATAGCCATTTTGGTCATTGATGTGCTTCGCGGTTTTGAGGCTCAAACCTATGAGTGTATTGAGATTTTGAAGGCTAGGAAAACGCCTTTCCTTGTGGCTGCCAACAAAATTGACCGCATTCCAGGCTGGAATTCCTATCCTGACACGCCTTTTCTGAAGGCTTATCAGCTTCAGGACAAGTATGTGCAGGAGGATTTAGACAACCGCCTATACGAGATTATCGGCACTTTTTCGCGTTTGGGTTTTAGGGCTGACCGCTTCGACCGGATAAGGGATTTCACGCGGACCGTGGCTATCGTGCCCACTAGCGCCAAAACAGGAGAAGGCATAACAGAGCTTCTGGCTGTTCTCGTGGGTTTGACACAGCAATACCTTAAGAAGCGTTTGCAAACCACTGCTGGACCAGCAAAGGGCACTGTTCTGGAGGTGAAAGAAGAGCCTGGACTTGGATTAACGCTTAACACAATAATTTATGATGGAACACTGCGAAAAGACGACCTAATAGTTGTTGGTGGAAGGGAGAAGCCCATAATAACGCGGGTTAGAGCCATCCTTGTGCCAAAGCCGCTAGATGAAATTAGGGATCCAAGAGATAAATTCTCTTCTGTTGATTATGTTTCCGCAGCGGCCGGGGTGAAAATTGTTGCTCCAGACTTGGAGGGCGCCTTGGCTGGCGCGCCCCTCTATGCTGTTGCGGACGGCGAAAACCCCGAAAGATATGTTAGGCTTGTCTCGGAAGAAATTGAGAAAATTAGGATTACAACGGATGTGGATGGCATTGTTTTGAAGGCTGACACTTTAGGCTCTTTAGAGGCTATTGCGGAAAACCTTAAGCGGAACGGCGTGCCCATCCGTCTGGCGGATGTTGGCGACGTTTCAAAGCGGGATGTCACCGAAGCCGCCATCGTGAAGGAGCATGAACCCTTCTACGGCGTCATCTTAGCCTTCAACGTTAAAGTTTTGCCAGACGCTGAAGAAGAAGCAAAAAACGTTGGCGTTCAAATCTTTAGGGAAAAAATAATATACCATTTGATCGAAAATTACCTTTCTTGGCTTAAAAACCAGCGAGAAGCCAAAATTGAAGCTGAATTTGAAAAACTGGTTAAGCCTGGAAAAATCCAGATTATGGAGGGCTACGTTTTCAGAAGAGCCAAACCAGCCATAGTCGGCGTTGAAATCCTAGCCGGAAAAATAAGGCCCAAAACAAGCCTAGTAAGGGCTGAAGACGGCGAGGAGGTGGGCGAAATACAACAAATCCAAGAAAAGGGCAAAGCCCTACCAGAGGCTAAACAGGGCATGCAAGTGGCCATAAGCCTAGACAAGCCCATGGTTGGAAGACATATATTCGAAAAGGATATCCTCTACGTAAAGGTTCCAGAACAACATGCCAAGGCACTGCTGAAAAACTTTATGGATAAGCTGACGCCTGACGAACAGGAAGCCCTAAACGAGTACGTCAACCTAATGCGGAAGAAAATACCCTTCTGGGCAGCATAGCATGAAGCTTATAATAGTACATCATAGTTTTAAGTTCTAATAGCGGAGAAAAACAAGTGATGTGCTTTAGATTGGTTACGAAAGCCGGACCAACGATATTTTTTGGATAAGTTCCAGAAACTTAATGGGACCGAGGAGATTTTAGTTTAAAAAGTCTTGATATGTCTTTATGTTAAAATTATACTATGATAGGATGTGTATGTTACCTAAGCGTACTCGTTTTAAGTGTTTTTCCGCTGCTTCTAAGCATTCTGTTGCTTGTTTTCTGCTTGTTGTTGGCAAGTCGTTCATGACGTAGCATGGGTAAAATGCCAAGAGCGTGTATGGGATTTCTGGGCTTATTTGACTTATAAATTGGGCTATTTTTTCGACTTCCTCTGCGTCCACGTACCCGGGCACCAGTAATGTGCTGGCTGTTAGGACTGGTAGTTCCGGACGTTTCGCATAGTATTTTTCGCCTATTAAACGAAAGTTTTCTAGGGATGGTTTGTTGGAGACTCCGCATAGGGCTATGGCTAGTGGTTCACTCCATGCTTTTAAATCGAATTTTATGTTGCCCCCGCTTTTTAGGGCTAGTTCTGCGGCTTTTTCCGCCATTTTCGGGTTCATATAACCATTTGTTTCCCAGCAGACTCGCATTATTCGCTTTTCCTCTTCGGCTTTTTCTAGGGCTATGCGGCTTGTTTCCAGCGAGTGTGGCATTTGCGGAGACGGGTCTCCTCCAAAGTAGCATATACATGAAACCCTTTTGTCGAAGGCCTTTTGGGCTAGGGCTTCAGCGCTCATGACTGGCTTATATTTGGCTGAGAGATTGCGGTAATGCCAGTTCTGGCAGAATAGGCAGTCATAACTGCATGCGCCGTAAAAAACAGCTAAATTGTAATAGCCGTATTCTGGTTCTGGCTTGTAGGCATATTTTGGGTAGCCATTGCCAGTGCAGCCGGGACAAAACCACCAGCTTACGCAGTTGGTTGGTAAGCCATCATAATACCATTCCAAAACGCCTTGCTCGGCTGTTCCGCCGAAACGGACAAGGCGACCTCCAACATTCCAAACAAGCCCACAAAAGCCGCTATTACCCACACCTATAATGCAGTTGTTGGCGCAAACACCGCATGGCAGTCCGCCATCATCCCTTGGTGGTTCTGGGGGCAAACCATAAACGGCACGGCTCTTTGAGTGTGCTTCCCTTGCAACTTCTAGGGCTTTTTCCGGTTTTTCCCTAATACATTTTAGGCAAACGCCCAAACTCCCAGATATTAAAGGCGAATTTTCACCACAGACGCGGCATTTTCCCATCGCAAACTCAAGAAAACTATTGCTTATCAAACCTAAAAATCTAGAGGAGAGAACTTATTATTAGCTTTCCCACAAGCCAAAAACTATGGAGGGTATTCAATTTTGAAGTTTCCGGAGCTTAGCAAAATTGACAACTAAAAGCGTCTTTTAGCCGCCGCCCACCGGCGGTATAATAGCCAAAACGTCACCGTCAGTCAATTCCGTCTTAAGCCCTTTAAGGGTTGAAGCACTTCTCCCATTTATTAGGAATTGGAGAAAACTCTTCACGTCGCCAGTTTTGCTGTCATAAACATATTCTACAAAGTCTTTTCCATATTGCTCTGCAAGTCTTCCAAGCACTTTTTCCACGGTAACGTTTTCCCCGTCTGGAAATTCCAGCGTTTCTTCTCTTTTACCGGTGATTTCCCGAAGTGTGGTGAAGAAGCGCACCGAAACCTTCAACAAGCTTTCACCATAAACGATGGAATGTAAAACAAATGGAAAAGCTTTTCCCAAGGCAGAAGCCACTCTTATAGGCAAAACAGCCCATTAAAGTGCATACCAATGGACTTGGCTACAATATTGGTTATATCTGTTGGGCTTGCAATGGACGCCTTCAGCGTCTCCATAGCTTATAGCATAACAGCCAAAGGCAACGGCAAAACCAACGCCTTAAAGATGGCTTCATTCTTTGGAGCCTTTCAAGCCTTCATGCCAGTAATAGGATGGCTAATAGGCATTGAAATCCTAGAGCTTATAGCCGGCTTCGACCACTGGCTTGCATTTCTACTTCTAGCCCTAATCGGATGCAAAATGATTTATGAAGCAACAATTACCGAACACCAGTCGAGAAGCAAGAGGCTTGACTTTTCCACGCTCCTTTTATTGTCTGTTGCTACAAGCATAGATGCCCTAGCAGTGGGCTTAAGCTTCGCCTTCCTAAAAACCTCCATAACCACACCAATAGCCATCATAGGCACCATAACCTTCACATTAGCTTTTATAGGCGCAACCATAGGAGACAAACTTGGAAAAATATTATCAAGCAAAATTGAGGTTTTAGGCGGACTAATCCTAATAGCTATAGGCATAAAAATTCTCCTTGAGCATATGGCTTAAGCACATAAGTGTTAGGTTAAACTCTTCATCTCTTTTGGAAAAGTTTATATTTTACCGCATTTTTGCTTAACCACGCAAACCATTTTAACATTGATTGGAGGAAAGATGATATGGCTTACTTAACAACAACAGCCTCAGGTCAGCCAGTATTAATCCTAAAAGAGGGTACAGCTCGAAGCCGCGGAAGGGAAGCCCAAAGAAACAATATTATGGCAGCCCGCATCATTGGCGAAGTCCTAAAAACAACGCTTGGCCCCCGCGGGATGGATAAAATGCTCATTGACAGTCTCGGCGACATAACCATAACTAATGATGGCGCAGCAATTTTAGATGAAATTGAGGTGGAGCATCCAGCTGCCAAAATGATGGTTGAAGTGGCAAAAACACAAGATGACATGGTGGGCGATGGAACAACAACAGCCGTTGTCTTGGCTGGGGAACTATTGAAAAAGGCTGAAGAACTATTAGACCAGAACATTCACCCAACAATAATTGTCAGCGGCTATCGGAAAGCAGCCCAGAAAGCCGTTGAGGTGATAAACCGCATAGCTAAGCCAGTAGACATTGAAGACCGTGAAACCCTCCGCAAAGTAGCTTTAACCTCCATGGCTAGCAAAGCCGTCGGTCCAGCCAAAGAGCACTTGGCGGAAATAGCCATAGACGCCGTAAAACAGATTGTTGAGAAGAGAGGCGATAGGCTGGTTGCGGACATAGACAACATTCAGATAATAAAGAAAACTGGTAAGGGACTCTTCGAATCCCAACTTGTGAGAGGCGTGATAATAGACAAGGAAGTTGTCCACCCGGGAATGCCGAAGAAAATTGAAAATGCAAAAATTGCATTGCTAGATTGTCCGTTGGAAATTGAGAAGACAGAGTTCAGTGCAGAAATACGTATCCGCGATCCGTCCCAGATGAAAGCCTTCCTAGATCAAGAAACCCAAATGCTTAAGGAGATGGTTGAAAAGATTAAGGCTTCAGGCGCCAATGTTGTCTTTTGCCAGAAGGGCATAGACGACATGGCACAACATTTCCTAGCTAAAGAGGGCATACTAGCCGCAAGAAGAGTTAAGCAATCGGACATGGAGAAGCTGGCAAGAGCCACTGGTGGAAGAATAGTCACAGACCTTGACGACTTAACACCCCAAGACCTGGGCACCGCTGGCGTTGTTGAGGAGCGGAAAATCGGCGAAGACAAAATGATATTTGTTGAAGGTTGCAAGAACCCCCGCTCCGTTGGCATTCTTATTAGGGCTGGACTTGAAAGAATGGTGGACGAGGCGGAACGAGCCATGACAGACGCCCTATCAGTGGTTTCAGATGTAATAGAACACAACAAAATTGTGGCTGGAGGCGGTGCAGTAGAAGTTGAAATAGCCAAAGAGCTTAGAGATTATGCGGCAAAGGTCGGCGGAAGAGAACAATTAGCCATAGAGGCCTTCGCAGATGCAATAGAGGTGATACCGCGCACACTAGCTGAAAACGCTGGGCTAGAGCCAATAGACATAATAGTTGAGCTTAGGGCTGCCCACGAAAAAACCGACGGCCACCAAATGGGCGTGAACGTGTTTACAGGAAAAGTTGAAGACATGTACAACAACGGCGTTGTAGAACCAGCAATAGTCAAGGAGCAAGCAGTAAAATCAGCCACAGAATCAGCCTCAATGATACTGCGAATAGACGACGTCATAGCTGCATCAAAACCGAAAGAAGAGAAGGAGAAGGAAAAGCTTCCAAGCGAAGGCGAGGGCGAGGAATTCTAGCAAAACTCCCAAACCTTTTTCTAAACCCTAGACTAAGAATGTTAAACTCTTGTTTTCCTTGAAACTTTAAAGAGCTCTTTGCCGTCATCATATACATGATTTTGTGGCTAGTGATTGTTATGCCTTTGATTTGTAGCAAATGCCGGTCGGCAAACGCTGAGGTTCAAATTCCATACGCAAAGCTAAACCTCTGTCCAAACTGCTTCATGAATTTCTACAAAGCAAGAGTGCGGAAAACAGTTGAAGAATTTAAAATGTTCAAGGAAGATGATGCTGTCGGAGTTGCAGTTTCAGGCGGAAAGGACAGCGCGGCACTTTTGCATGTTCTACGACAAGTTTACCCAAGGCTTAGGCTTAAAGCCCTACACATAAACTTGGGCATACCGGAGTATTCGGCTCACTGCCAAGGAAAAGTTGAAAAGCTTGCCAGCATGTTGAATGTTGAATTGCACATTTATAATTTGCCAGAAGAGCTTGGCATAGATATAGGAGACTTTAAGAAAACACCTTTTAAGGGAAAACTCTGCTCTGTCTGCGGGACAATTAAACGCCGAATTTTCGAAGAGCTAGCCATCAAAGCTCAAGTTCAAGTCTTGGCTACGGGGCACAACTTGGAGGACATCGCAGGCGTGATGTTTAACAATTTCCTTTACGGGCGATGGGAACAGTTTGTGAGGCTTAAACCAGTTTTACCCCCGCTAGCAGAGGGCATGGCCTCAAAGGTTAAGCCCCTCATGAGGTGTCCTGAAAACGAGAATCTGCTTTACTGTCTTTATGGGGATATTCCTTTCCGCGAAATTGATTGCCCCTATGCAACCGGCACTGGTGTGCGGAAAAGAGCAAAAATTCTTGAGTTTCTGTCCAGAGACAACCCATATTTTAGGCATCAGCTCTTGAACCGCTTTTTGGAAATAATGCCGCTTGTAGAGGGTGTTGTGCAAAAGCCTACGACCAGCCGTTGCAATGTTTGCGGTTTCCCTTCGTCCAGTGAGGTTTGCGCCTTCTGCAGACGCTTAGCCATGGTTAAAGAGTCATGGGCAAAGCTTAAGCCTTAAAAATGCCCAAAATTTATTGTGAACGAAATTACAGAGCATCAGCGTTTATATTTCGTGAAAAATCTTAGGGGAATAATCTACTTTTCAAGAGGGGTTTCTCCAGAAAAAGAACTTGAATGGCTTAAAAGGAAGTTTAGATATAGGGAGCTCGGAGTTTCCGAAACTCTAAAGCTTGAGTTAAAGTGGAAGAAACTCTTAACCCTGCCAAAGATGGTCGAGAACCCGGTTCTGGACTCGCTTCTTCAAGCCTCCAGCTTTGTATGCCCGTTAATAATTTTAAAGGAGGAAAGCTTAAAGGACTTCAAAAACGCCGTGGTTGCATCTCTTAAAACGAGGGAGAGGCTTGGAGACAAGGACCTAAAATTCAATTTGAGGCTTGTAAACTATGCCATAACAGACTTTTATACAAAATCCATTGATCTTGCACTTAAATTCGATTTGGACGGAAGGAAAAGGCTTGCTGAAAAGGATTTAAAGAGATTTTGGAGAATTCCAGAGGATGCCAGTGGAAAAACTTTGGTCGCCTACATAGACCCGCTTCTCATGAGAGGCAACCTGCAAAAACCAATCTTTATGGGTTTAGTTCCAAGCTTAGTTCTCGACTTAAACTAAGTCATATTTATTCGGAATCCGACTTTAAAATATGAATAATTCATATCGGAAATTCAAACAACTTAAGTCTTCAAACGCTAAATCTTTTGTTTAGAAAGAAATGCGGGCTGGAAAGGTTTGGGAGAACAATACTATTGCATAATTGAAATCAGAGTTCCAAGCGGCCCTAAAGGGTGGCAAGAGACCGTTAATGGCAAAATGAGGCAGGTTTTGGAAAAGCTTAAGGCCAGCGTTGAGGAGCTCGGAGGTAAGGTCTACATTAGGTATTAATGATTACTTTAGGATTTCCTTCGCCGCCTCCTTGTAAACCTCAAAGTCATGTCTGCTGTATAGGACAAGAACAACTTTTTCCAGCTTATCTTCCCTTTCCAGAAACTCTTTAACTGTTTTTAGGGCTATTTTGCAAGCCTCTTCAATGGGGTATCCATAGGCGCCCGTGCTTATCGCTGGGAAGGCTATTGTTTTTAAGCCTTTTGAAACCGCTAGTGCCAATGAGTTGCGGTAGGCCTCCGCCAAAAGTTCCGACTCTCCGCTTTTTCCTCCTCGCCAAATCGGCCCAACAGTGTGGATGACATATTTGGCCTTCAAGTTGCCGCCTGTGGTTATTACGGCTTTTCCGGTTGGCAAGCCATTTGGCCATTCTGTTGCTCTTATACGTTTGCACTCTTCAAGGATTTTCGGTCCGCCTTTCCTATGGATTGCTCCATCTACTCCACCGCCTCCCATTAGGGACGGGTTTGCAGCGTTAACTATGGCGTCTGTGTCCATTTCTGTTATGTCCCCTTGAACTAGGCACAGTTTTGCCCTTCCAATTTGATATTCGACTGTTTCCGACATTGCAACCCCATTTATTGGAATGGTTGCTTCCACTTTTAAATGTTTAAGCCTTCAACAAACGCTGGCGATACCTATAGGGTGGGTTTAAAATAAGAGGCTGGCACCTACCACAATAGTGCCGAAATAACAAACCAGAAGCCGAAAACAACGAGGACAGCGAAGCAGAAGAGGAAGACTATTGTAAAAACCTTCTCGTTCCAAAGGCGTCTAGACTTAAAAACTGTTACTGAGACGAAGGTATACCATGCTAGGTCACATAGCCAATGCACTGTGGCGAAAACCAGCAACCCCAAGGCGCCGAATATGTAGGCATTCCAGATGAGGGCTGCGCCTACACTTGCCCACCAAATGAAAAAGTATGGGTTTGCACTTGTTGCAACCAAGCCGGCAATAAAAGAGGCATGTTCAGAGCGACTTGTCTCAGCTCTGGCCTCCTTCCTCGTTTTGAAGGTTTGAAAGCCCATGTAAATCAGTACAGCTCCACCCACAACCCCTATAATCTTCTGCACAAGAGTTGAGACGAAAAATCCTGAAAGTCCAAAATATAAGAGTAGGATTAGTGGAAATTCCACAGCCCCGTGCCCGAGAGCTATTAGAACACCCGCAGCTTTGCTCTTATAGCCCTTCGCAACTGTTACGGCGAACACTGGTCCGGGCATCATAACCCCTGAAAGGGATATGAAAACTACGGAAGCCAAGAAAAGGTAGAAGTCTGTTATAGGCTCCATAATTCTGGCCACTTAGGCTGAAAGGATTTTCTCTTCTGCGGCTTTCATCCCGCTTCCAAGGCTAAAATTGTATCCAAGATGTTTCAGCGTTAATTCTATTGCGGATATTGTGGCTGTTATGTCGTTTTGGTTCACGTTTCCCATGTGCCCAACCCGGAAACCCTTTCCCTTCAACGGTCCAAGGGTTGAAGCTACAACAATTCCCCGATTTTTCATTTCGCTTCTAAATTGGTTGTCATCAATGCCCTCTGGATAATAAACAGCTGTAACAGTATCCGATTCATACCCTTTCTCAGCCACAATTTTAAGGTTTAGGGCGTTTATGGCAGCTCTAAACGCTTCAGCCAAAACATGATGCCTCCTAAAACGTTTTTCTAATCCCTCATCAAGCAAGAGTTTCAAAGCTTCATGTAAAGCACAAATCATATTCACCGGTGGAGTTGCAAAATACTTAGTTGGATCTCGCATAACTGGAAGCCAGTTCTTAAAGCTGCCATACCACAAGCCAACCGGTGTTTTACGTCTCTCCAAGTATTCTAAGGCTTTTTGGCTGATGGCCACCAAGGCCAAGCCTGGTGGAACACCTATACATTTCTGTGAGCCGGAAACACAGACATCTATGCCCCAGTCGTCCACGCGGACTTCCATTCCTCCAAGCGAGCAAACAGTGTCAACTATATAGAAGGTATCACTGTATTTCCGCACAATTTCACCTATCTCCCTTATCGGATTTGCCACCCCAGTTGAGGTTTCCACGTGCGTAACAGTGGCAGCCTTAAAACCACCCTCTTTTAGGGCTTCCCTAACTTGTTCAGGCTTTACAGCCATGCCATATGGCACTTCTAAGACGCGGGAAACAGCTCCATAAGCCTTACATATTTCAACAAAATATTGTCCAAAAAATCCTGAAACAATGTTAAGCACCTTGTCGCCTGGCTCTACGATGTTGGCTACCGCCATTTCTAGGGCTAAAGTTCCAGAGCCAGCCACCACAAAAACTTCGCTTTCAGTCATGAAAACCTTCTTTAAGTTGTTTAAGGCCTCCTTGAATATGACTGAAAACTCTGGACTTGTGTGGGATAATGGAGGCATAGACATGGCTCGCAAAACTGAAGGAGCAACATTTGTTGGACCTGGAATCATGAGGAGCTCTCTTTCAAACACGTGCTTCTCCTCTTAATCGTTAAATGCTGAAAATTAGATGCTTTAACCTTTATAAATGCTAAAGTCTCTAGTCTCTGGAAAGGTGGGTTCCATCATGAGCGTGGAACACGTTGGTACTGTTCCGATTGAAAAATACCAAGCGCTAGGCTTGTCGCATGAGGACTTTCTGTGGCTTTTAAGGAAGATGTGTGAAATGCGAAAATTCGAGGAAAGGGTTGAAAAGCTGTTTTTCGAAGGACAACTTATCGGTCCATGCCACCTCTATCTTGGGCAGGAGGCTGTCGCAGCTGGCATTGTCAAGGCTTTAGACAATGAAGACTTTATAATTTCAACTTACCGGGGACATGGGCACGCCATAGCCCGAGGGGTCCCATTTGAGGCTTTAATGGCTGAATTGTTTGGCAGAAAGACTGGAACCTGCAAGGGTTTAGGTGGTTCTATGCATTCTGCCATGAGCATTGAGCACAACATACTGCTTGCCTCAGCAATTGTTGGCGGGGGCATACCAATAGCCGTAGGTGTGGGATTAGCCCTACAATATCGAAAGCTAAACCGCATTGTGGCTGTTTTCTTTGGCGACGGCGCTGTGAACACTGGTGCCTTTCACGAAGCCTTAAACTTGGCAGCCGTGTGGAAGCTTCCAGTGTTGTTTGTTTGCGAAAACAACTTCTACGCTTTTTCAGTTCCTCACAAAAAGTCTTTCGCCGGAGAAAGCATAGCCGCCCGCGCCTTAAGTTATGGAATAAAATCCTTTCTTGTGGATGGAAACGATGTAATATCCGTCTACACAAGCGGAAAAGCCGCTGCAACCCACGTCCGCAACGGCAACGGTCCCGCTTTCATAGAATGCAGAACATACCGTAAAAAGGGGCACGGCGTCTATGATAAGGCTGAATACCGTCCCCAAAGCGAGGTTCAAGAGTGGATGAAAAAGGATCCAATAGAAAGGTTCGCTAAAAATCTCATACAACTTGGAATTATAACAAAGGAGCGGTTTGAAGCATTAAACACGGAAATAGAAAGAGCGTTAGATGCTTGTGTGGAGAAGGCGAGGGCAGCGCCATATCTAGAATTCAGCGAGCTTTGGAAATTCGTCTACGCTGAGGAGGTGTCTCCTTATGGTTAGGGAGATAAGTTACGCTGAAGCTTTAAACGAGGCACTGCGGGAGGAAATGGAACGAGATGACCGTGTAATAGTCTTCGGCGAAGACGTGGGAGTATTTGGAGGAGTCTACAAAGTCACAAGGGGGCTTCTGGAAAAATTTGGACCGGAAAGGGTTAGGGATACACCCATATCAGAAGCCGCCATAGTTGGCGCAGCCGTGGGCGCCGCCCTCGCCGGATTGAAACCGGTTGCAGAGATAATGTATATGGATTTTATCACTATAGCCATGGACCAGCTTGTAACCCACGCAGCAAAAATAAGGTTTATGAGCGGCGGGCAAGTTAATCTTCCAATGGTTGTTAGGACGCAGTACAGCCTTGGAAGGGTTCATGGCTGTCAGCACAGCCAGTTTTTAGCCTCTTGGTTTCTCAACGTCCCCGGGTTAAAAGTCGTGCTTCCAGGCACGCCTAAAGACGCTAAGGGCTTGTTGAAAGCCGCTATAAGAGGCGAAGACCCAGTTTTATTTGTGGAGGCTGGTGTACTTTACAGCTGGAAGGGTCCAGTGCCAGAAGATGAATACCTTATCCCCATTGGGCAAGCAGATGTCAAACGGAAGGGTTCGGACCTAACTATTGTGGCTTTTTCCAGAACCGTTAGGGAAGCGTTAGCAGCTGCGGATAGGCTTTCGGCTGAAGGTATAGACGTCGAAGTTGTGGATTTAATGACACTAAACCCATTGGACGTAAAAACCTTAGTAGGCTCCGTTAAAAAAACAAATAGGCTTCTGGTGGCGGATGATAGCACAAAAACCGGGGGGATCTCAGCCGAAATAATGAGCCGTGTTATAGAAGAAGCCTTTGACTACTTGGATGCTCCACCAGTACGGGTTAATTCGCCAGATCTGCCGGTGCCCTTTGCCCAACCGCTGGAAAACCAGTATTTAGTTAATGCCGACAAGATTTGTGAGGCGGCGAGGAGGTTGGTGCAATAATGCCCGTCATTGTCTTTCCAAGAGTCGATCCTGTAATGACCGAGGGCATAATCGCTGAATGGCTAAAAAGGGAAGGCGACACTGTTCAAGCAGACGAAGTTATAGCCATAGCTGAAGGCGAAAAAACCACTTTTGAAGTGCGCTCCCCCTACACTGGAAGGATAACAAAAATCTTGTGCAAGGCAGGCGAAGTCGTCAAAGTTGGTCAACCTATATGCCAGATTGAGGGCGAAGAGGAAGTCCCGATAATTGAAAGAGCTGAGAAACCGGCACCAGTCGAAATTAAGGCTTCTCCACTTGCCAAAAAGCTGGCACTTCAGCTTGGCATACCACTAGAAGAGATTAGGGGTACCGGTCCGGATGGGCGAATAACCAAGGAGGATGTTTTGCTTGCGGCACGGGAAAGAGGCATAGCCATTCCAGAGGAGGTGGAGGCCAAAGCAGTTGAGCGCAAGGTTCCCTTTGCTGGAATTAGAAAGGCTATCGCACAAAGGCTGAATGCTGGTTTTCACGAGGCTTTACCCGTTGCCCTAACAACAAAGTTTGCCGCAGACAAACTTGTCAAACATAGGATGGAAACTGGCGGCTCTTTTACGGCCTATGCTGTCAAGGCTGTTGCCCTAGCCCTTCAAAGGCACAAAAACCTAAACGTGACACTGGAGGGCGGAGAACTCATTTATCATGAAGAAATTAATATTGCTGTTGCTGTTGACACGCCTAAAGGCTTAATGGCGCCAGTCATAAAAGGTGCGGACAAGCTTTCCATTCAAGAACTGACACAGCAAATTAATGATTTTCAAGAGAAAGGCTTGCGGGGTGAAATAACCTTAGAGGAACAGTCCAACCACAACTTTACAGTCACAAATCTCGGAGCGTTAGGAATACAATACTTCACACCAATAATTAATCCACCGGACCCGGCAATTCTAGCTGTTGGAAGCATTGAAACCGAGCCGTACATCACGGAGGATGGGCGTGTAGAACCAAGAAAAATTGGTTATTTAACACTAGTTTTTGACCACAGAATTGTTGATGGTGCACCAGCTGCAAGGTTACTAGCATCAATCAAGGAGCTATTAGAAAACCCAGAAATTATGGAAACATCGTCCGGAACCTGAAATCAACGGTGCCTAATGCTGACCCCAGCTGCTTTCCATAAGGGACGTAAAAGTCCCTTTTTAACCATTTTCAAGCACGCATTATAGACTTCCAGCCACTTATCATATATGACCATATACTTTTGATGAACATCTAAGTTTGGCTCATAAATCCTTTCAATTTTCACAAGCTCTTTAACGGCGCTTGCCAAATTTTTGTATATTCCCAACCCTATAAGAGCAAAGATAGCTGCTCCAAGAGCAGTTGACTCTTTAACCACCGGAATGTGTACCCTCACATTTAAAACATCTGCAAGGATTTGAGGCCACAGAAAACCCTTTGAAGCACCTCCAGTGAATATTATATCCTCGAATTTTTGGTGTGTTAAGTTTTCAATTATTTTCATGTGACCATAAGATACGTATGCAGCGCTCTCCTCGATAGCGCGGATGCATTCCTTTTTTCCAGATGCTGAAGGGTTAGTGATGTCAAATTGGAGGAAAGATGGAGAAGCGTGAATCCACTGCTTTGCATCCATCAAATTGGAGAGTATAGCCATAACCCCGTTTGAACCTGGAGGGACTGTTGCTGCTTGTTTTTCCATGAGAATGTATGGATCAGTGCCCATTTTTTCTGCTTGTTCCTTCTCGTTTTGGCAGAAGGCGTCTCTAAACCAGCGCATAGCAATTCCACAATAAAATCCTATGCCCTCTATCATCCATTGGTTTGGAACAGCGTGGCATAGTGTTCTAAGCCTAATTTCTGGGTCTATGAGGGGCTTATCTAATATTAGGGTGTGCTGCCAAAAGCTTCCGCCAATTATTGTAAAGCAGTTCGGTGTTATCCTACCAATTCCAACAAGCCCCAATTGCGTGTCAGCCCCACCGACCACAACAGAGGTTCCTTCCTTAAGCCCTGTTTCCATGGAAGCTTTATGCGTCACCTCGCCTATCACAGTTCCTGGTTCATAAACTTCTGGAAGCACTTCATACGGCAATCCAAAATACTCTATAATTTCCCTAGACCATACTCTTTTTTCCAAATCAAACATATTGGAACTAGACCCAATTGACGGATCAGTCACATATTTTCCACTAAGCTTATAGAGTATCCAATCACTAAGCATGGTGAGATGTGCAATTTTCTCAAATATTTTTGGCTCATGCCTTTTTATCCATAGAAGTCGCGAAGGGGCCGTTATTGAAACCCAATCGCCAGCCTTAAAGTATATTTTTTTGGCCAAACCTTTCCTTACAAGGTAGCGGGCCTCTTCATCTGCTCTTGAGTCCACATTTGGGCAAGCCCATATTTCATTTCCATCTCTGTCATATAGGACTATTCCTTCTCTCATGCTTGTACTGCTTACTGCTTTAATTTGGCTTGGAGAAACGTGTCCCTTCTTCATTGCCTCATTTATGCACAATCGGATTAAATCCCAGTTTGTTTTTGTGTCAAAAACCTGGGAGCCGGGATATTGAGGTAATGTTGAGTGAGACCACTCTTTTTGTGCTATCGATATTTGGTTTCCAAATCTGTCAAATATTATCGCACGGCAGCTTCCAGTTCCAGCATCAATAGCCATAACGTAGTCTTCACTCATCAATATAACACCCTTACTGACACAATTAATCAATTAGTGTTTTCTGCCCATAGCGTGTTCTCCGGAAGTTCTGTATATAATCTATCTCGTCGGCTCGAAATTCTGACGGCTTTCCAAGCGTCAACGAGTACAACGTCATTGTTGCCACGTCTTCAATAATGATGGAATTGTCCAGCGCTTCTTCTGGGGTTGAGCCTATCACTACCACACCATGCTTTCTTAAAAGCGCCGCTTTGCATGTCTTTAACGCGTCAGCTATTGCTTGGAGCTCCTCCAACTTTGTTGTTCCTGGAAATGAGTATTTCCTAACAAGGGGTATGCGTCCTCCAAACATAAAGGCTTGCTCAGCTGAGACGCATGGAATCTCCATCTCTGCTATCGCGAATGCTGTTGCTGCAGGCGAGTGAGTGTGAATAACACAGGTTGCTTCTTGTATTTGCTGGTGTATGTGAAGGTGCATAGGTGTCTCTACAGACGGTTTAAGGTTGCCTAAGACAACTTTCCCATCAAAATCAACAACTATGAGATTTTCAGCTGAAACCTTTTCTTTGCTAAAGCCGCTGGGGGTTATCATTACATAGTCGGTTTTTGGTATTCTTACACTTACAACGCCAAATGTGCTTTTAACTAAACCTGTTTCAAAGAGCTTTTTGGATACGTAAATCACCTGCGCGCTTATGCATTCAAGAAGGCTTTTATCTAATTCACTAAGTTTCACGATTACTCCTCCGTAATCGCAAAGGAACTTTCGGTTTGAATCTTTTAAAATCCATAAGCAACTATTTTAATCTACTCTCCCTCGAGCGCCTATTTTCCAAGTTGTTTCTACGTTGTCTCCTCTTACGATGTAAAACTTATCGTGAAGGTTTATCGTTGTGTCCGGGTAGGCTGGTATAAACTCAATTTTATCCCCAACTTTCAAGTCTATGTTAGGGTCCTTCAATTTTAAAATTCCATGTTCCATATGTAACGCCTGAACTTCTATCCCTTCAAAGTCCTTTGGTTTTGGGTAGCTCCAAAAAGTTGAGAAGGTTTGCACTCCACCATCGATTATCGCTCGATCTTTTGCAGGTCTGCTTACAACAGTGGTTAGTACTGATAGCGAGTGTTTAAATGGTACGCCTTCTAAGCGGTGCATGAGGCTCATGAAAATGTAAGATCCAGGGTTGATCTCGTTTATGCCGGGGTATTCTGCTGCTATGCTGAATGAGGTTGTTCCTCCAGCGGCAACGGTGTTTACTTCTATTCCCTCTCCCTTTATCTCCTTCACAGTTTCAATCAGCTTTTTATAACAACGGTGGCACTCTTCTTTTCTCTTGTTTAAATCCGGCACAAAAGCCGCGTGTCCCTCCCATCCCATAACACCCTCAAAAATTAATCCCTTTGATTTGACAATCTTCTTTGCTAAGTCAACAGCTGCTTTTCCAGGAGGCACTCCGCATCTGTTTAGACCTACATCTACTTCCACGATAACTTTAACATTTACATTCTTCTTTACAGCTATCTTTGAAAGTATTTCGACGACTGTTGGGTTGTCAACAGCTACTGAAACGGTGCTGTATTCATTTAGGGCTGCTAGCCTCTCAAGTTTGCTTGTCTGAACAACTTGATTAGCTATGTAAACGTCGTTGATGCCTGAATTTGCCATAACTTCAGCTTCGCCTAGTTTTGCCACGGCAACGCCTTTCGCACCAGCTTTCACTTGCATATGGGCAATTATGGGTGTCTTGTGGCATTTAGCGTGGGGTCTCAACTTTACAGGCTTATTTTTTAAGTAATCCGCCATCATGCGAATATTACTTTGTAGCACATCAATATCCAAAAGTAGGGCAGGGGTTTCCAAATCATCCTTCTTCAAATTACCACCTCTAGAGTTGCTTCTGTTTGGCTTGAGAATATTTAAATGTTGTTAATAGAAGGTAAACCATTAGTATTCTAGCTTAAGTAAAATAAAAATGTCCACGAACTCACAAAAAGATTTTTATTGAGAAAATTTATTTACAGCTTAAAGTCGTGGGATCAAAATGATATTTAAGTTTGATAAGGTTTCGCAAGTCGCTATTGTGGTGAGGAATCTAGAAGAGGCGATGAAACGTTACTGGGAGGACATGGGAATAGGACCTTGGAAAGTTTGGTATTTTAACCCATCCAATACAAGGGACATGACCTTCCGTGGAAAACCTAGCCAGCACGCCTTTAGAATAGCGGAGGCAATGGTTGGAGACGTCAGCATAGAACTCATTGAACCGTTGGAGGGGGAGACCACATACAAGGAATTTTTAGATAAAAAAGGCGAAGGACTACATCACATTAAATACACAACGGATAATCCCGAAGAAATTTTGGAAAAATTCAGAAAACTTGGGATAGAAGTTATTCAAAGCGGAAGAGTTGGTCAAGGATCCTATCATTACTTGGACACCGAGTCAAGGTTTGGCTTTATACTTGAACTTGCAACGGGACAGCCAGATAGACCACCAGACGAAATATATCCTAAAGCCACAAAAACAAAAACTACGTCAAAACGTAAAGTATAGCCCTCAAATATAAGGTGAGTTCTCCTTTGCCCTTTACACGTTTGTTCTTTGCAACCGATATTCACGGTTCTGAAACAACGTATCTAAAATTTCTGAACGCAGCTAAATTCTACAATGTGCAGTACCTAATCCTCGGAGGAGACATTACAGGCAAAGTTATGGTTCCAATAGTAAAGGACGCAGACGGCTATCATGCGAACTTCCGCGGAATAGAACACTTTATTAAAGATGAATCCCAACTGCAAGAATTTGAAAAAAAGGTGCGCGCAACAGGCTACTATCCCTATCGCACAACACGCGAAGAACTGCAACAATTAAAAACTAATGAGGAAAAAATTCAAGAAATCTTCCATAGGCTCATGCTTGAAAACGTTGAAAACTGGGTACGTCTCGCAGAACAGCGTCTCAAAGGTACAGGTGTTAAAATTTTCATAACTGGTGGGAATGATGATATCCCAGAAATCAAAGATATAATACGGAAATCTGATTACGTTATTGACCCTGAAGATAAAGTTGTTGTCATAGATGATAAATACGAAATGATAAGCCTAGGGTGGAGCAATCCAACACCATGGAATACCCCGAGGGAATGTTCTGAAGAGGAACTTGAAAAGAAAATAGAGGACATGATGTCCCAAGTCAAGAACGTGGAGACTTGCATATTCAATGTTCATGTTCCGCCAATAAATACCATAATTTCAGAATGCCAAAAACTCGACGAAAACCTAAAGCCAGTATTTGAAGGTTCAGAGCCTGTCTTGATAAGCGCTGGCAGCGTTGCAGTACGGAAGGCCATCGAGAAATATCAGCCCATTTTGGGGCTGCATGGCCATATTCACGAGGCAAGGGGCGTTGTAAAAATTGGCAAGACCTTGTGCATAAATCCTGGAAGCGAGGCAAGTGAAGGAATTTTGAGGGGGGTTATCGTCAACCTCCACGAAGGCCGCGTTAAAAGCTATCAGCTTACATCTGGTTAAAGCAACTAATTTTCACTCTTTTATTTTTAGTTTTCTTGCAAATAATGAACTTATCATCTATACTGCTTTGGAAAAGCTTAAATGATAATCGCTTTATTAATGAAGATATCGTTTGCCATCATAGGGAAGGAGAAAGAAAAGATTAGAGGTGGCTCGATGTCATCATCTAAGGAAGAAGTTTTTATTCGGAAGTCAAGCGGGCTTGTCAGACCATTTGGAACCATGGATGCAGTGCTTATTTTCACCCTGATAATCTTCAGCATTCTCAACACAACTATGCAATTCAACTGGTTCCATGGTTTTTGGCCCGGCGCTGATTTCGTCGGTTCAATTGCGTTTGCGTTGATTCCAACAATGCTTGTTGCGCTAGTTTATTGGTGTGTGGCTGTTGCAATGCCGCGAGCCGGCAGTGACTATGTATGGTTTGCAAGGGTTGTTCATCCAGCTATAGGATTTGGTTGGAGTCTTCTATACTTCTACATGTATCTTTGCGCTGCCTTCGTTACAATTTGTTTTGCGTTTGGATACACGACCTCCATGGCTTTGACAGCGTGGGGAATATTATACAACATACAACCGTTTGTGGAATTTGGAACGTGGCTGCAATCCCAGTGGGGAAGCTTTGTATTCGCATTGATAATCATGGTAATCTACACGATAATAGGGATTGCTGGATCTAAGGCTGTTAAGGCCTTCCTTTATGTTGGATGGGCCTTCCAAATAGTCGCGCTTTTGGTGTACTGGGTTGTCCTTGGAACAACAACTACGAGCGTGTTCGCTGCGAAATGGGATCAGCTTATGGGCGGATACATTAGCTATAACGCGGTTTACACAACGGCTGCATCGGCGGGTTGGACGTGGACTCCTATTTCTATAGGCGCAACTGTGGCTTCTATGGCTTTTGGTTTCATGATATTGTCAGGAGCAGCTTTTGGCGCTGGCACTATTACTGGTGAGATACGAAATGTAAACAGGGCTATTCCAATAGGCTTAGTTCTAGCGAACCTTCTATCCTTTGGCATTTGGTCTTTATGTAACGTTACGTTGCTCTACGCCACGGATATCAAGTGGTTCACAGCCCTTTCATGGTTATGGGCAAATCATCCTGAAACCTATCCACTTCCATTCCCACCCAGCACACCGTTAATGTTGGCTATCGCCACCCATCCAAATCAAGCTCTAACAGGAATTGCAATGGTAACATTTGTTTTGGCAAACATAGCATTCCCGCTGGTTACATACATAACGGCTGCCCGCTACTGGTTTGCTTGGGGATTTGACCGTCTCGTGCCAACAAAACTAGCAGATGTTCATCCAAGATTTAAGACACCCCACATAGCTTTAATCGTCACCACCATAATTGCAATGGTCAGCGGATACCTATACGCTTACCTCGGTTTCGCCAACTGGTTTGCAGCTGTCTCAACAATAATGGTGCTGTCATATGCGGTGGTTAGCTTAACAGTTGTGGTCTTCCCATTCACCAGATGGAAGACTCTACTTGACAATCTTCCAAAATTCATGTCGAAGAAAATAGCTGGAGTACCATTCATATCCATTATAGGCCTCATAGCTTCCATAGTGCTGTTCTACTCAGCCTATGCTGTGGCTGTTAACCCATTGCTCTCTGCTAACTTCGATTTAGCCGCCATATTGTTCGGAGGACTCTTCATAGCAGGCATTATAATATACTTCATTAGCAAAGAATATCATAAGCGGCAAGGAATTGACATAACCCTCGGCTTTAAAGAAGTTCCACCCGCATAAAATTTTCTTCCCTCTTTCTTTTTTTAATTTATTTTATTTAATTATTTGCTTATTCTTTTAAAAGAAAGAAACTTTAATATTTGCGTCTTTGAATGATAACCATCCCAAGTAGGGTATTCCATTAAGAGTTGATATGCGCATGTCTTGCAAAAAAGCTTCGGTCTCGGAAGACGAAATAATCGCTGAAGCCAGAAAGCTTGTGGATGTCGCAGCTCAACGAGGTATAAAATTGAGGATTATGGGCGCAGCGGCTATAAGAATTCATTGCCAACGATTTATCAACCTCCATAAATTGTTGCAAAGGGAGTTAACCGACATTGATTTAATGGGCTATAGCAGCCAAGGAGCTGAGGTTTTAAGTTTACTTGAAAGTTATGGATACCTTTTTGACAAAAACATGCGTCACGTGGCAGCTATCCTTCAGAGATACATCTTCAAGCATCCGGTGCATGGATGGAAGGTGGATGTATTTTTTGATAAGCTTGAAATGTGCCACACGATTGATTTCAAAGGAAGACTTGAACTAGATTACCCAACAATCACCGTAAGCGACATCCTACTTGAAAAGCTCCAGATAGTTAAAATAAATGAGAAAGATATTAAAGACGTTATTGTACTGCTTCGAGAGCATGAAATCAGTGAATCAGAAAAAGAATCAGTAAATAAGTTATATATTTCCAAACTGCTCTCTAAAGATTGGGGATTCTATTACACAGCTACATCAAACCTTAAAAAGATTTGTAACATGCTCAATAAATACAGCGATGTTCTTTCACAAGAAGACGCTTCAGATGTCACAGAAAAAATTAACTCCTTACTCGACGCAATAGAGAAAGCTGAAAAATCCAGTTCATGGAAGCTTAGAGCAAAAATAGGACCCAAAGTTCGCTGGTATAGAGATGTAGAAGAGGTAGGGCTATAACCCACAAAAAGTGCTAGGAGTTTAAACAGCTGTGAGTTCCCAATTATCAATTAAGCCAACATTGGTGGGTGGACTTAAGGGATTAATTCTAGAGAACAACAAACTCCGTTTGGTTGTAATGCCAGAATTCGGTGCACGAATAATCAGCCTGATTTATAAGCCAACAGAAACCGAATTTGTATGGCACTGCCCTGATGTCCCGGTAATGAGACCTACATACCAAATTGAATACGAAAATGTGAGCGGCTTTTTTGATTGCATTCCAACATGTGAAACTTGTATGTTCAAAGGCAAGAAACTTCCTCCACTTGGAGATGTTGCGTTAGAGCCATGGCGCCTAATTGAAGTGGAGAAAAGCCAGAACGCCGTAACAGTTTACATGGAGCGACATTGCACATCTTTCCCCCTCTTAATTCGGAAGAAACTAAGGGTTGATAAAAACGATTCTAAAGTCCGTTTAGACTATGAACTTTTTAATCTATCAGATGAGAAAACGGAGTTCCATTACAGTGGTCACAACACCATGTCGATAAATCCTCACTTTAAGATAGTCCTTCCACATGAGGTCTCAAGTCTTAAAGTAGGAACTTCGGTTAATAACCGAGTTGGGAAAACGGGTGACGAAATTCCTTGGCCGATAACGAAAGATAGGTACGGCAAGACTATTGATTTAAGCCGTGTAGGGACACCCTGCGATGGGACTGCCGAAAATCTCTATACGCCGAAACTTAAGCAAGCGTGGTGTGCCGCCATCAATGAGGCTAGAAAGGAAGCCATTGGGTTCTTGTTCTCCGCCCAATTGCCCTACATCCTTTTATGGCTTAACTATGGAGGATGGAGAGGTTATTATCACATCGCGTTGGAACCGTGCACAGGTAGACCTGACAATCTCGAGATAGCGGTTAATGACTGGAAAAATTACGCGGCTCTAAAGCCTAAGGAAAAAGCATCATGGTTCCAAATGATATTTTTTGCACACAACATTCAGCATGTTGAAAAAATAACGGAAGATGAAGGTATACTGCAGTAAAACTGCTTTTAGCAAGTTATGGGTAGGTGAACTTTTCCCCTATTTGCAAAATCACAACTTTCATATTTAACTTCCTTATTCTCACTTCCTCCTCAACAAGGTGTGGATTTTCCATAGAGAAACTCCACAGATTCCAATGCATTGGAATTACCACTCTAGCGTTCAAATCGCGAGCTATTCTAACAACCTCTCCAGGGTTATTGTAGATCTCCATTCCAGGTGGGTTTGTGCCCAAACTAACAAGAGCTATGTCAACCTTATACTTTTTACCCGCCTTATAGAACTCCTCTGAGAACAGCGAATCGCCAGAGTGGAAAACGCCAATGTTTTCAACTTCAAATAGGTAGGTGTTTGCCGTTTTTGGTACGGGATCATTTGCAGGTAGGGCGACGATTCTCACATCTTTAACTTTGGTCTCCTGGTATTCGCTAAGTTTGACTATTCTTTCTTTCGGTATGCCCCAGCTTTCCAACAGTTCGCAGACGCTAGGGGGTCCGATAAACATGCTTTTTGTGTTTTTGCTCACCGGAAATACAAAGTCTTCATTTAAATGATCCAAGTCTTCATGTGTAATCACTGTGGCATCGATTGTTTTGACGTCAGATGGGTTAAACGGTATGGGAATCATGCGGTAAACAATGTTAAGGTCTGGGATTTTAAGGGATCCTCCGCAATATGGATCTATGTAGATCGTTGCTTTTTTCGTCTTAAGTATGAATCCAGCTCCCCCGAGCGACCATAGCGCCAAGCCCTTTTCAATACGGTATTCATCTACCTCTTTTAAAAACCAATCAAACCATTCGCTTTTCAAGTTGGTGAGCGGATTCGGCTTCCCTAATCTAATGTCAAACCATTCTCCTTTACCCATTTTCCAGCCACCGCGCGTTTTCTTTAACAGAGTGCATATTTAACCAGTTGCGGCTATAAGACTGTTGCTTTTAATGCCCTTAGTTTCAATGAGGAAGCACTTAAGTTTCACGTTTCGAAGAGCCCCGAAATATCAATAACTATATATTGTAGTTGCATTGACGAACTCGTTAAAAGAGGTGGTTTGTTGGATTTAAAGATAAGCGTTAACTTGGGAGAGGGCTATAACGATCCTATGCGTTTTGTTGAATGTGCAGTTTTAGCTGAAAAATACGGGTTTGACACCGTCTGGTTCGGCGACCATTTGCTACCGTGGGTTCACAGCCAAAATAAGTCCGCTTTTGTTTGGTGTGTTATGCCTTCAGCCCTTGATAGAACAAGACGCGTTAAAGTGGGTCCGCTTGTTACATCACCAATTGGGGGCAGATACCATCCAATAATAATTGGTCAAGCAGCAGCAACCCTCGACAATATGTATCCTGGAAGATTTCTTTTAGGTGTTGGCTCTGGCGAGGCGATAAACGAAGCCATTTTCTTTTCTGGCGGGATGCCAAAGTGGCGTGAACGAATTGAAAGGCTAGTTGAAGCTGTGGTTTTGATGAGGAAAATGTGGGAAAGCGAGGACTACTTCTCTTTCAATGGGAAATACTTTCAAGTTAAAAACTTCTTCCTTTACACTAAACCTAAAACTCGAATTCCTATTTATTTTGCAGCTCAAGGAAAGAAGGCCGCATCTTTCGCGGGAATGTATGGCGATCATATTGTAACAGTTAATTCTCCAGAAGTCTGCAAGAATGTTGTCTTTCCAAGCTTTGAGGAAGCCGCTAGAAAAGTGGGAAAAGATCCATCAAAAATGGAAAAAATGGTGGAAGTCCTCCTCTATTTTACAGACAAGGTTGACCCTGAGGAAATTAGACGATCTGGTGAGGCTGGCTTTTTCGCTGAGGGTTCCTTTGAAGAAACTGATCCGAGAAGGGTTCAAGAGATGGCTAAAACTGTGAGCGATGAAACAATACTTTCAAATTACTGCTTTGTTAAATCATCTGACGATGTTGTAGAAATCATCGATAAATATCGGAGCGCAGGAGCCACACATGTAGAGCTTGTCACTCACTCTTTCCCTGAAAGAATAAAGTTCATAGGCGAAAAAGTCTTACCTTACTTTTATGAAAGTGGAAAATGATCATTCTACTTTATTTTGAGTTTTTTGAGGGAAAACGTTGACTGGATCCGTCTACTTGCTTGGTATAGATTCCGGAACAACATCTTGCAAAGCTGTCCTCTACACCATTGACGGGGAACCCGTGGCCACGTCCTCAGCACAGCACAAAATTTATCATCCGCAACCCTTGTGGGCTGAACAAGATCCAGATGACTGGTGGAGATCTGCCGCAAAAGCCATTAAGGATGTCATTAAAGCGTCTGGTATAAAGAGGGAGGATATCGTAGGCGTTTCCGTTGACAGTCAGAGGGAGGCTGTTGTTCCATTAGACCGTAATGGGAAAAAATTATTGAACGGCATCATCTGGTTAGATCAAAGAGCGATTCCCCAGCAAGAAAAAATTAAGAAAATTCTGCCATTAAATGAGGTTCTTAATATTACTGGTGTGCCTATTGATTATATTTTTTCAGCTCCGAAAATTCTCTGGATTAAAGAGGAAAGGGCAAACGTCTACAAAAGAACAAGAAAGTTCCTATGCGCAAAAGACTACATAATCTACAAACTTACAGGTGAAATGTTAACTGATTATTCCATGGCTTCAAGAACCATGCTCTTTGACATAAAAAGACTCCGCTGGTCAGAGAAAATTTGCAACGAGCTTGGCATAGATGTGGATTTACTGCCTCCCATCAAAGGTTCGTGGGAAGTTGCTGGCGAAATATCAAGCGATGCTGCCAAGCTAACCGGTTTAAAAAGGGGAACGCCTGTTGCATGTGGCGGAGGTGATCGACCATGCGAGGCCCTCGGGGCAGGCGCGGTGAATGCGGGAACCGTGAACATTGGAACAGGAACAGGCTCTGTTTTTGAAGTTCCGCTTTCACAGCCAAAAATTGATGTAGGTGGTAGAATTGACTGTTGCTGTCACGTTGTTCCAAATAGATGGGAATATGAGATTCTTCTAAATTCCACAGGCGCATCACTCAGCTGGTTTAGAGACAATTTCGGCTTTGAAGAGGTGACAAAGTCAAAGGAGCTTGCAATTTCGCCATACCAACTTTTTGATGAGGAGGCATCAACTATTGATGCTGGAGCCAACAATCTGTTCTACTACCCATATTTATGGGGGGCGAGGGCACCTATCTTTAATCCAAGGGCTAGAGGAGTCTTCTTTGGTTTTTCACACGGCCACACCAGGGCGCATTTCATAAGGGCAATTCTTGAGGGAGTAGCCTTTCAGTATCTCGGAATTATTAAAATTCTAGAGAAATTGGGAGTTTCTGTATCTAAGTTCCGGATGGTCGGCGGAGAAGCAAAAAGCGATTTTTGGAACCAAATTAAGGCTGACGTTATTAACATTCCCATCGAAATACCCTGTGTAACAGAGGCTGCCTCCTTAGGGTCAGCAATTCTGGCTGGCGTGGCAACTAAGACATTCACAAGCATCGACAAAGCTGTTGAGGCTACAGTTAAAATTGGAGCAGTTTACAAGCCAAGACAAGAATTTCATAAAAAATACGAGAGGATTTATGAGGTCTACTGGCGTGTTTATGCTTTCCTAGAAAAGGCTTTCAACGAACTGGAATATCGTTAATTTTAAATTCATGGGATTTTCTTAATAGGGAAGGCGTTGAGTAAGAAATGAAGAAGCTAATTAACGACCCGTTCCGAGTGACTGTTGAATCCATTGAAGGGTTCGTCAAAGCTTACAACTATTTCATCAAACAAGTGAGTTCTCACGTAGTTGCAAGAAAGGATGCCCCAATAAAAGGGAAGGTCGGCGTGGTTGTTGGTGGTGGAAGCGGTCACGAGCCGCTTTTTATAGGTTTTGTCGGTCTAGGAATGGCTGATGCTGCAGTTTTAGGCGAAGTTTTCGCTGCGCCAGCACCGCCATCAATTTTGGAAGCCACTAGAGCGGCTAATGGAGGAAAGGGAGTATTATATATCTATGGGAATTATGCTGGAGACAACATGAATTTTGACTTGGCTGCAAGAATGGCTGCTGCAGAAGGCATAGTAACTGAGACTGTCCGAGTTTGGGATGACATTGCTTCAGCCCCACCAGAAAGGATGCACGAGCGTAGAGGACTCGCTGGCGACCTATTTGTAATTAAAATTGCCGGGGCAAAAGCTGAAACGGGTGCCCCACTAGAAGAAGTAAAAAGGGTTGCTGAAAAGGCTAGGGACAATTGCAGAACTTTTGCTGTGGCGCTTTCTCCAGGGACTATTCCTGCCACTGGAAAGCCTACATTTACAATAGGAGAAGATGAGATGTACTTGGGTGTAGGTGCCCACGGCGAAAAAGGTGTTGAGAAAGTAAAGTTAAAAACAGCCGATGAAACAGCTGAGATTTTGGTTAAAGGTATAGTGCAAGACATGCCATTTAAAAGCGGAGATGAAGTAAACGTAATTGTAAACGGGTACGGATCCACAACGCTGATGGAACTTTTTATAGTAAACCGCAAGGTTCATCAACTCTTGGAGGCTATGGGAATAAAGGTTCACCGAACCGAGGTTGGAAATTTCCTCACCACACAAGAGATGGCTGGCTGCTCAATTACCCTAATGAGGTTAGATGACGAGTTGAAAAGCCTGTACGATGCTCCAGCATATACTCCAACCATTCGGATATGCCCAGACCTTTTGGAAAAGCTTAGTTAGGACAACAAGTTATGGGAGGAAGCTTTCGTTTGGAGCAATATATAGGCTTCAAATGTATGAAGGATGTTTTGCTCAACGTTTCCGAAGAAATTATGCAACAAAAAGATTACCTGACAAATCTCGACGCAGCATGTGGAGACGGTGATTTTGGGGTTGGAATGTACATCGGCTTCAAAAACGCAAAACAAAATATAGAACAATACGAAGGAGGCGATATAGGTGTTCTCCTTGAAAAAGTGGGTAATGCTCTACTTTCTTCAGTTGGTGGAGCATCAGGGCCGATCTTCGGGACTCTTTTTATAGAATCTGGTAAAATTGTGAAGGGTAAAGACAATATAAATTTGCAGGACGTTGCTGCGATGTTTGAAGCAGCTTTGCAAAAAATATGCCAGCTTGGAGGAGCAAAACCGGGAGATAAAACCCTTGTTGATGCTCTTGAACCAGCCGTTAAGGAATTTCGGAAGGCTGCTAGTGAAGGTTCAACGTTAGCGGAGGCATTTGAAAGGGCAACGAAGGCTGCTGGTGAAGGTGCCAAATCTACGGAGAATTTGGTAGCTAAACAAGGGAAGGCTAGGTATCTAGGCGCAGAGACCCTTGGTCATCCAGATCCTGGGGCAGTAGCCATCTACCTTATTTTTAAGGCTATGTCAGTTGCTCTCCGTCGTTGCCTCCAGCAATTTTGACGCTTCTTTCACTTTTGCGCCTTCATGAACTATTAATTTTAGGGCTCTGACCATGTTAGTTATATTTGGTGTTTGGAAAACGTTTCTTCCGAACACAACTCCTTTGGCACCTGCGTCTACGGCTTCCTTTGCCATTTTTAAGGCGTCGTAGGACGTTTCTAATTTAGGTCCGCCAGCTATTAGGATGGGAATGTTGCAGCTTTCCACTATTTCATTAAAAGATTTTTGGTTGCCAGTGTAATCTGTTTTAATTATATCGGCGCCTATTTCAGCTGCCATTCTCACATGAAGTTTGACGTATTCTGGATTTAATTCGTTTCCCCTAGCCTTTCCCCCTCGAGCCATAGACTCTATGACGAGAGGGATACCGTACTTCTCGCATTTCCTTGCGATCTTTGAAATGTTTTGAATGTTTGCCGCTTCAGTCTCGTCCTTTTCATAACCAACAAATAGGAAGGCGATAACGGCGTCTGCACCGTATCCAACAGCATCCTCCACAGAGGCTATTGTTGTCTCCAGTCCGTTTTCTGGGCGTAGAACATTTCTAAAAAGGTTTGTCCAATCGAGTCGGAGGATTATCGAAGGAGCTTCTTTCCCGAGAAGACTGGGCAAGCAGTGTTTTATTTGTCCTGGAGTTAGTATGACAGCATCAGCGCCCCCAGCCACAACTTTTTGGAGGGTTTCTTGCAGTTTTATCAATCCATGGATTGGTCCTAAAAACAAGCCGTGGTCCAACGCCACAACAAGAGCCTTCCCGGTTTTTTTGTTGAATATTTTGCTGAGCCTTATTTCTTTACCAAGACAACCGCACATTTTGGATCCCAAATGTGGGGCTTAAAAATGATATTTAAACGTGATGGTATTCTTGCAAGGTTTTAAGATTTTAAGGTCCTATAAACTGCTTTTGTATTTTCACGATTTCGCCGCTGTTTTTTGCTTTTGCATAATTTTCAAGCATTGTCTTGTTTAGTTCTATGAAGGTGTGTCCCCACTTGAATATGGATAAAAGCCTAAAGGCTTCTTGGCGGTATCCAGCTATGTAGAGGGCTGCTGCTAGGGCTTCAGCTGTGCTGAGCTTTGTTGGACAACCAAAATTGACAGGGTTTCCAGCGATTAGATATGGTAGACAACGGGATGTGCCTCTCACGCTTTTCAGTAGGGGTTTTTCGGCATGTTCCCAGCTGAAGTCTAAAGCTGCCAAACCGAAGTGTGCTATTCGTTCTTTGTCGGCTGGCGAAAAAGCCTTTTTCGAGTAAGGGTTTAGGACGACAGCTTTTCTTGGCAACTGTTTTATTTGGTGAACCAGCTGAACTAGCCCGTGGCGTTTAAGTTTTAGGGCTGTGCACTTTTTGGGGTCACACTGCCCAGCATGATAAACAACTATTCTAACTGGTTTTTGCTTTTGCACCCGACCTCTGCACCTTACAGTGGCTCATTGGATCATCTAAAACCTTTGGAATCCACTCTAAAAGGTCTGAGGCAACCATGTGGTAGCCCTTCTCCGCAAAAACAAAGTCTCCCGCAGCCCCGTTGACAAAGGCTCCAGCAACCGCCGCCTCAAAGGGGTCTGCCCCTTGCGCTAAGAAAGCGCCAACAATGCCTGAAAGCACATCTCCTGTTCCGCCGACGGTCATGCCCGGATTTCCCGTAAAATTGAGTTTGAAATGTTTTTCGTCGGCTATTATGTCAACTGCGCCTTTAAGGAGAAGCACGGCACCAAGCTCAGCGGCGGTTCTCTGCACTTCCAAAGCTTTTTCCTTTAGGTTTTCCGGCAACCCTTTCCCGGTTAGTGTGACATATTCTCCAGCATGGGGTGTGAGCACCGCTGGCACGTTTAGCCTCCTCTTAAATTCCGCGAAGGCTTTTAGACCGTCAGCATCCAACAATAATGGCTTGCCAACCTCCTCAACAGCCTCAATTAACGCTTTAACTGCCGGTCTTGTTTCCGCGTGAAGTCCCAATCCTGGACCCACAACAACGACGTCCACTTTTTCCAGAAGTGTCTTTAGAGCTGGGATATTTCCCATGTTCAAGTGTTCCCCATCAAGTTTTATTGTTATCAAGTCTGGTGACATGGCTGAAATGTCATGGGCTGTTTTTTGGGGTGCGGCAACATAAGCCAAATCAACACCTGTTCTAAGGGCGGCGAGCGCCACCAAGGCTGGGGCACCGGAGAAGGTTTCGCTTCCGCCCACCACAAGCAGTCTGCCAAAATCGCCCTTGTGGGATTCTTGGGGGCGTGGTTTCACGGTTAGAGTGACGTCCCCGGGTCCAGCATAGATTTCAAGTTCCTTTGGTAAGCCTATATCCTTAACGAGTAGTTCGCCAACATAGTCTCTGGCTTTCTCCAAGCCCACCTTAGTTTTGTAAAAGGTTATTGTTAAATTCGCTTTTACGGCTGTTCCTAGAACTTCTCCTGTGTCAGAATCTATACCCGTTGGGACGTCAACAGCCACTTTGAAGGCGTTCATCATGTTAATTCTTTCAACAAGCTGTTGTATTGGCGGCTTTAGCCTACCTTTTGTGCCTGTTCCAAGTAATGCATCAACAACTACGTCCGCTTCTACGATTGGCATTGATGCGCTATCAGAGACCTCGTAGGTAGTTATGCTTTCCTTTAGGAATTGTAGCGTCTTCCAGTTCTCCAAAGCTGCCTTGTGAGAGATTTCCCGCGCTTTTCCAGCCAAAATGACGGTCACTTTAAAACCCATGGCAGACAAGTGTCTTGCTGCGACAAAACCGTCTCCTCCGTTACCGCCTAAACCGCAAAAAATTGCAACTTTTTTGTCCACGGTGAATCTTTTGGCTATTTCCTCAGCTACGTTTCGCCCAGCATTTTCCATGAGTTGAAGTTGGGAAACCCCAAAATATTCAGCGTTCAACTCTAAAGCCCGCATCTCACGGCTTGTAATACATTTACCCACAACACTTTCAACAGTCATACCTTGAACCTAACAGCTAATATCACACATTAAAGATAAGAATATTTTGAGGTGAATTACCGTCAACCACTTTTTTTAACAACAAAATATTTTAATGGATTTGGGAGTAGAAATATTGTGAGGAGGTTTAAATGCCGAAAGCCTTTGTATTGATCAACACGGAAATAGGCTCAGAAGCAGATGTCTTAAAAGATTTGAAGAAGGTTGAGGGTGTTGAGGAGGCCTTCGCCGTTTACGGCGTATATGACATAATCGCAAGGGTTAGCGCTGAATCAATGGATAAGCTTAAGGAAATTGTCACTTGGCGCATCAGAAGACTCGACAAGGTTAGGTCAACATTAACAATGATTGTAGTTGAGGAGGCCACAAAATAGCCTATTCTCCTTCTCTTTTATTTTAAATGCGCAAAGTGTTTGCCAAAGCCAAAAGCAAAGCACCATTTTTAAGTCTTCAGAATGTAATGTTGGTAGGCACGTGAATGACTTTACAATATATGCACATAGGCTTTGATGACACAGATTCCCCTAGGAGGGGATGCACAACCTACATTGCGGCATTGCTAGTGGAGAAACTGCAAAAGTTAGGTGTAGAGTTCACAGACTACCCAAACCTTGTTAGGCTAAACCCAAACGTTCCATGGAAAACAAGGGGCAACGGAGCGCTCTGTCTGAGAATAAAATGTGAGGAAAAAATCGTTGACGTGGTTAAGGAAACAGTAATAGAAACTGTTGAGGAAAACTCAGACCTAGCCTACAAAGGAACAGAACCCGGAATGGTCTTCTTTCCAGGGGCAAATGTTCCAAGAGAAGCTAAAGTCTTTGCAAAAAACGCCATAACGGGCATCGTAAACATGAAAACAGCCCTAAAAATCTTGAAGCGGTTTAAAGCTGAAGCCATAGGCTTCAAAACTGGACGTGGAATAATTGGCGGTTTAGCTGCTGTTGGTGAAAACCTTGAAGGAGACCACACTTTCGAAATTATAGCCTACCGTGCTCCGGAAAACTACGGTTTGAAGAGAAGGGTGGATGTGGCTTCTGTTTTTGAGATGGATAAGGCAACAGCTCCATACACGTTCAACAATGTTGACCCAGAAACTGGCAGAATCCTAATAACACCTCGGGGACCAGACCCAATACTTTTCGGGATTAGAGGTGAAACCCCGGAAATTGTTAAGAAAGCTTTTGAGATGGTTAAACCTCTCGAGCCGGTGGAGCGTTGGGTCATCTTCCGCACAAACCATGGCACAGACGCCCACCTAAAACGGGTCAAAAGATTAAGTGAAATAAGACCTTACCACCCAGTCATAGCCAGAGGGATGGTGATGTCAAACCCGAAGACGATTCCTGGAAGGCACGTTATTTTTCAAATTAAGGATGACAGTGCTTCCGTTGACTGCGCCGCATACGAGCCTACCGGCGCCTTAAGAAAAGTGGCAAGCAAGCTCATAGTTGGCGATTTCGTGGAAGTTTATGGAGGCGTGCGTCCACCATCCAAAAACCATCCATTAACAATAAACCTTGAAAAGCTACGTTTGTTGAAACTTGCACCAAAAATTGTTTATCAGAACCCTACTTGCCAAAAATGTGGCAAACGACTAAAGTCTATGGGAAGAGGCAAAGGCTTTAAGTGTGAAAAGTGCGGGGCACGCTATACAGAGCTTGGAAAAGTTGCCGTCAAAGTTAGGCGTGAAGTGCAGAAGGGCTTGTATATTACTTCTCCACGTTCCCAGAGGCATTTAACAAAGCCTTTTATTCGCTATGGAATGGAAAAGCGCAAAGTTTCTATAAACAAATTAATTGAGGACTGGCATTTTCCTTGAAGAGGCTAACTGTTTTTAGCTTTCCTTAACCTTGAAGATTTCACATAACAGCCTATAAAGCTCGTCTCCACCTTCAACCCTTGAGAAAAG
>JAWAZO010000004.1:0-49394 GCA_038817565.1 Bathyarchaeia archaeon | reverse complement strand
TGAGAGGAGCGTCTCCGGAGTGTATTCGGCTTCTCCAAGATCCAGAACTGTTAGGTTTCCGCCGGTGAGCTGGTTGTAAAGTTCTTTTTCAATGGCTAAAATTCTTGATTGAGCTTCCCATTTTTGAAGGCTTATTTTGCTATGTGACGTGTAGTGGGGTTTTTCTCTTGTTCCCTGGAAGCGAACCTTTGCAACGCCGAATCTTTCGATGTCTTGTCTTGCCAGTCTTTCAGAGGCTTCGGCGCATGGCAGGGCTGATGGAAGTAGCCTTCTTTCACCTCTTACGCTTTTTGGCAAGAATTCTGAAATGTGTTTTATGATTTCTGAGGCGAATTTTTGGGTTTTTTCATCTTCGTATATGCTTTTTCCGCTTATAGTTTCAGAGGCTTCTTTTAATCCAGCTAGGTTTATTAGGCGTGTAGCGCATTCGATTCTAAAGTATTGGTCGCCGTTGACAGATTGCGTCAGAAATGGGAGGAAGTTTCTTCCCCGCTGCTTTAGGGTTTTGTGCTTTATTTCTAAGGCTCTTGTTGCCATTTCAATTTTTTCCCCTAAAAGCGCATGGAATTTTCTCTCGTCTTTTCCGCATTCGTAGGCTATTCTGGGCAGGTTGATTGTTACGATTCCTAGGGTGCCCGTGCGCACTGTGTCGATTTCCCAGTCTTCTTTGAAGTCTGCTTTGAGGATGCTTCCAGAAGGTGAGAAGACTGTGAACTGCTCGTTTTTGTCGAGTAGATTTGCGAAGTATGGTGTTCCATTTTTTGAAGCTAGGCTATGGGCCTTAAGGAGGGTGTCTGCGGCTGTATTATCTGTTAGGGTTTTAGGGCGGATTTTAATTATGAGTTTTGGGTTTAGGAGGGGTTTTTCATAGCTTTCTTCCTCGAAAATTTCAATTATTAATGTGGCTAAAAGCTGGCTTTCATCGAGGAAATCTTTGTAGTGGCTGTTGGTGGGACCTGTGACTTGCTTGTCCGCCAGAAATTCTGGGATGGTTAATTCAAGGTTTATGGAGGCGTTAATGTGGTGGCTGACGCTGATGATGAAATGTTTTAAGGCTTCTTTGATGGCGTTTTTGTCTAGGCCTTTTATGAATGGAGCCAAGAAAATGTTGAAATATTCGAGTATTTGTATTCCATCCGTTTCCTTTAATGTTTGTAAGAGGACGTTTAGGGTTAGGTTTAAGGCGGCTTCGAAACTTTTTGGGGGTTTTATGAAGGGTTTTGCGGGGTTTAGGCTTAGGCCGTTTTTTATGAAGAATCTTAAGTCGTGGATTATTTCGTTTGGTTTTAGAATCCAGTGGCCTAGGCTGTGAAGGTGTATTTCCCCCGAGAGGTATGCGTCTGCTACATCTCTTGGTAGTACACTTAAGAGTGTATATTCTTCGAGGACTGCTTTTCCGAAGTTTTCGCATGCTGAGGATGCGTCAATTGGGGTTTTGCTTTTTATGAGGTGGGCTGAGACATCGTGGACTGGCATGCCTAGGCGGGTGAGTTTGTGGCGGTGTTCTTCTAGGCCTTTTTCTATGAGGATTCCGTTGACAACTTCCCTTATTAGTGGGGCTGTTAGGTAGCGGGTCTTAGCTTTTAAAAGGCGTTTTTCAGCTTCCTTTGCTATTTTTTGGGCTAGTTCTGGGGGCATGCCGGCCTCTTTGATGAGGCTGTTTGCGATTTTTGTGGTGTCGAATTCTTCTAGGGTGAAGCGGGATGTTCTGACCAGTATTCTCTGTGTTCTCGAGCTTCGCTTTTCGATTTCTTCAGAGAGGTCTATGACCATTTTGCCTAGGTCTGTCAAGTGGTACTTTTTTGTTTCTACGTCGGCTTCGATGAGGTCTGTTTTAAGTAGGAATTTGAGGTGGTAGGCGAAGCGGCCGGCGTCTCTGCTTGGGTTCATTTTTAATAGGCTCATGAGTTCTGTGTAGGAGAGGGGGCCGTGGTCGAAGAGGGCGTTTAGGATGTTGAGTCGAACGGCTGAGGAAATAGCCTTTAGAATGCGGATTCCTCTTGGACGCTGTTGTTGGCTGGACAAGCTTTGGCGTTCCCCCTCCCTTGATCCTAGTTATAGCCTTGTTAAGGTTTAAAGGTTAAGAAAACACCTTTATTAAACCTATACGAAGCTAGAATTGGAGCGGGGCTGTCGGCTAGCTTGGTCTAGGCTCTGAGCCTCGGGCGCTCGGGACCCCGGTTCAAATCCGGGCAGCCCCACTAAACTTTTAACTTTCTCTTTTGCTAAAAGAGGGTATGGTTTTATTAATAGAAAATGTTTAGTTTGTTTGGACTTAAATGGAAAAATTAAAATTTGTTGAAGATGAAATTAAGTTTGGTGGAATTTTGCCGACATATATTCTTCTGTCCGAACTTACAGCCGAAGGTAGAAAGACGATCAAGGATAGGCCTGAAAGGATTAAGGAAGTTAACAAGGAAATTGAGGCTTTCGGCGTTAAGGTTGTACACCAATGGGCGGTTTTGGGACCTTACGACTTTGTCAACGTTGTGGAAGCGCCAAACAATGAGGCAGTGGCTAGGATTTCAGTGGAGCTCAGTTCCCGTGGTACGGTGAAAATAACAAGTCTGCCAGCCATACCAATAGACAGCTTCATTTCTATGCTTAAACAGAAATAGCCCCTCTTTTTCTTTTGAGGGTAGGTCTTTGTCTAGTGGTGGCTCTGGTGGTAGAAGGCCTAGGCTTTTTGATTTGCCTGAGTGTAAGAACTGTGAGTATAAGGGTAGCCGGTACTGTTGGAATCAGTGTCCATATAATGTGTGGAGAAAGCGCTGATTTTGTTAAATGTTTTATATGGTGTTTTCTAAAGGGTTAGGTGGGGTGGTTTCTGTTGGCTGGAAGGAAACGTGTTGGGAGGCGGCAGTTTGAGGTTGAGGTTAGACAGATGACTTTAGAGGATTTACCCGAAGTTTGGCGTTTGAGCGAGAAGGTTTTTACGCCTTCCCAGCTGCAGTTTACTTATCGAACTTGGAATGTTAATGAGTTGCTTTCCCTTTTTCAAGCTGATCCGGAATTGTGCCTTGTGGCTGTGGATGCCGCTTCAAAGAGGATTGTTGGATTCGCCCTCGGCACCATTTTGAAGCGTCCTTTTAGCCCTTGGACTTATGGCTATTTTGTTTGGGCTGGCGTTAAGCGTATGCGCCGAAGGCGGGGTGTTGGAAAGAGGCTTTACCGTGAGTTGGAGAAGCGTTTTAGAGATAAGGGGGCCCGCATAGCCATAGTGGATGTTGAGGGCAGTAATGAGGCGGGTATGCGTTTCATGGAGAAGCTTGGCTTTAGGCGGAGCCAAACCTACATTTGGTACAGTAAACCGCTTGACTAGAAGTGGGTAGAGGAATTTTCTAGAAATCATGTCCATAACGCTTATTTTGGATTGTTTTTTCATTCAATTTTTGGTTAGGCTACTGGTGTTTAGAATAGCCCTATGTGGTTAGGCCGGCCTAACCCGTGCCTTGACGCTGGGGCACGTTAAAATTACTGGCGTCCGGGGGACTAAAATGGGGATTAGCCCCCGTTAAAGCGTCTCGCGATGATAGGTCCCCACAAGAGAAGGAGAAGGGAGAGGTGATGCGGAAATGGACAAGAAAATATTGGTAAGCTTACTTATTGTTGGGCTGGTTGGCTTTGCCCTTGGCTGGGGAACCTACAGCCAATTCAGTGACACGGAGACGACTACGGCGACTTTTACCGCTGGAACATTGAACTTGAAGGTTGGCGACGATGACCATGTAAGCTGGAAGATTAATTTAACGGATCTGCTGCCTGGATGTAACGGTAGCGAAAGTGTGGTTATAAGGAATATTGGGTCTGTTAATGGCAACCTTTCCATATCATTTAGTAATCTTGAGGACAAAGAGAATGGCTTAACTGAGCCGGAGCTTGTGCTGGTCGACACTGAACCTGATGGGGAACTTGCTGAAAATCTATACTTGAAAATCACTGTTGGCGGAACCCTAGTTTACGAGGGATATGCAAGTGGCATTTTGAGCGGAGGCTTAGTCGACTATCCGTTGAATGCTGGTGCTTCAGTCACATTCACAGTCAATTACAGCATCGGTGAATCTGTTGGCAACATCATACAAAGCGATGTTGTTGGCTTTACGATAACATTCCTTCTGGAGCAGGCTTAGCCTCCCTTCTCCCGAAAAAGGAGGAGGAAGAGAGAATGAATAGGAAAATATTGGTTGGAATATTGGCAATTGGATTAGTAGCCTTAGCAGTCGGCTGGGGAACATACTCCCAGTTCAGCGACACAGAAACAACCACAACAACATTCACCGCAGGAACACTGGATTTGGAAATAGGCAAAGACAACCAATGGTATAACGGAATAACACTTACTTTCAGCTACTCCAATCTAAGGCCTGGAAGCCAACCTCACCAGATAATAAAGTTGAGAAACACTGGTTCCATCAGAGGCAATTTAAGCATAAGCAGCATAGTTATCGTTAGCAACGAAAATGGTCGTATCGAACCAGAAATAGAAGCAGGCGATACCAGCGATGATGAAGGCGAATTAGACGACGTGCTCAATTTGAGGATGTTTATCGACTACGATGGAGATGGCTGGATTGACTTAGAAGATTATGTGTTCTACAATAATCTTGTCAAGAATCTTCCGTCAACAGGCTTTGATCTCAAAGAACCGATCGCTCCAAACGGTGGCGAAGTGCAAATTGTAGTTGAGATTTATGACTGGTGGGCGCATGGTGGCATAGATAATCAAGCGCAGTCTGACACTTTATCTATAACGTTCACATTTAAGCTAGTTCAATGGCCTTAATCAGCTCGTTTATGGCAATACAAATTCCCCATATTTTTATTTAACCTTGAAAGGTTGGCAAAAGGTGCATAAGAAAAAAGCTATACCGGTATTATTAATAATCCTTTTGTTATTCATGAGCCTAAATTTAGCTTCTGATGATCCTACAGCGTCAGCTTGCACAATTTATTTCGGGAAGAAAATTAAATTTGACATGGAAATCTCGCCAAAAGTTCCCCTTTTCCATCCAGATGTGGACGGCTACTTCTACCCCGGACGCCCAAAAGTCACAAAATATTTAAGGCTGATTAATGTTGGAGATTTGCCCTTCCGAATTTGCATGCTCAATGCCACTTTTGAAGGAGACACTCATCTGGCCGATGGACTGAAAATAGAAATTTTAGAGCTTGGAAAAGGTAGACGAGAAAAACCAAACCTCCTCTACAACGGAACCCTAAGCAATTTAGCAGAAGGTATAAAAGTTTATGGCAAGAGGGCTGTTTCACCAAAAGACAGCGTCACACTACAGATCAGCGTATGGATGCCCGCCACAACCGGAAACGAATATCAAGGACTAACAGTAACAGCCTATATAGCTATAACAGTGCGCTTCCCACCAGCTCATGATGGTATGAAATGCTGAACCCAAAAATTAGGAAAATCCTAAAAATAGCCATATACACCCTCATAGCAGCATTCCTCATAATCTTCCTAATCTTCTATAGACCTGTCTCGCTCTGGGGTGACACCCTCTACGAACCGGTCCATACGGGAAGCATGGAGCCCACCATCCCGGTCGGAAGCATAGTCGTCATAAAACCAGCCGACCCTGAAACCCTAAAAATAGGCGACATAATATGCTTCAAAGTTGAAACCGAGTCGCCCGCAACAGTAACCCACAGAATAATAGGCATAACAAGCCAAGGCTTCATAACAAAAGGAGACGCCAACGAAGACCCAGACCAATGGATAGTCAAAAAACAAGACGTCATAGGAAAAGTAATAGCCATAATCCCATACATAGGATATTTAGGCTACTTCGTAAGAACACCCCTAGGCTTTTCACTCCTAATCCTAGCACCAGCAACAATACTAATAATATTGGAAATCCGCAACATCCTAAAAACCATAAAAAACAAGACATCTTCATATAATAAAGCTTCTTTAGAAAGCGCAAATGACAGAATGTTAGAGATTGGGCTTCTGGTGTTATGGTGGGGTAGCTGGGATTTGAACCCAGGATCGCCAGCGCCCCAGGCTGGTATCCTAGACCAAGCTAGACGACTACCCCATTTTCGTGGACGGGTACCCTGCTATTTTCGTTTTCTAAAAAGTTTGATGTTGTTTATTTCTGTTACGTACTCAAAGCCGGCTTCTATAAGTTGAGTTGCTTCTTCTATGGTTTTTGCTGCTTTGCAGATGTATTCGTCTGTTTTTAAGTTGACTAGTTGGGTGTATTTTAGGGTGTTTTCGATTCTTTTGTGGCCTAGGCATTGCATTACGTGTAGGATGTCTTTTGTTTTGGCGTATTCCATGGTGGCTTTCCAATGTCTTAAGGTGTGGAAATGTATTTGCAGTAGTCTTGGGTTTCCTAGTTTGTAGGCTATTCTTTTGCGTTGGGTTGTGAATGTTTTTCTTAGATAGAAGGTGTTTTTGTATGTGAAAACTTTGAGGTCTTTCTTTGGTAGGTTGTTAAGCATGCTTGCAAGTTTTCCTGACATTTTGAATATTCTTGGGCTGCTTCCTTTTTCTGGCGTTATTCTAATAGTGTTTGTTGCGAAGTCTATGTCTGTCCATTTTAGGTTAAAGGCTTCTCCGCATCTGGCGCCTGTTTCTTTCAGGAGTTGTAGGAATGTTGCTACTTGGTGGCTGCAGCCTGCTATTAACTGGTCTATTTCTTCCTCTGTTGGTATGAAGGGCAGTTTTTGGGGGATTTTGTATTTTGGCATTGGTAGGTTTATTCCATATGTTAGCTTTAGGAAGAGTTTGTAAGCTTTGAAGGCTTGATTTTTTCTGGCTGGGCTCCATTTTTCTTGTTTGGCTATTATTTCTTTGACATTTTCGGGGTCGGATAAGTTGGCGCCACGTTTATGCAAAGTTTCTAGAATGTAGATGTAGCCGGCTACTGTTGCCTCTGAATAAGCTTCTTTTTTGAGTTTCCACATGAATTCTATGACTTTTCCTTTAATGTCGGCGGCTGTCTGCTCTGTGGCCCCCGCAGCCCATTTTTCGCTTTCTTTTGTGGCTGCGGCCAAATTTTTCGCCCCCATTGGCTGGGCGGCGCATATTTGGCGGTAATAGGGTATGGCTTCCATGCTTTTAAAAATCTGCGTATGATTTTTCTGAACTTGTTTAGAGCCCTTTGAAGTGTTGAGGTTGGCTGGCTTTTGTCTGTTGGGTTCTGAAAAACGGTAGCCGCAGTTCCTACAAATATAACGTTGTACTTGGCCTGTCGCAGTGTAGCGGATTCCATCCTTCCAAAGTTTTTGGGAGCCGCATTCTGGACAGGCTGGTGACTTGTTTTTGGCTTGCTGTGAAGCCAATAGCGGGCCTACCCTCTAGGTTTTTGGTGCTGTTGCATGTCGCCTAGCACGCCTTTTTGCACAGCATCTATGAATTGGTCTGCTTTTATGTAGATGGCTTTCCAGTGGTAGGCATCACAGTCCATCATGAAAGCCACCAGTACATAGCCGATTTCCTCATATTGTCTGCAAGCCCATTCAAAGTCGTCCATGTGCAATCCGCCTACAATAAGGATGTCAATTTTAGGCTTGTCTTCAACTGTCAAAATTGATAGCCCCCCTCTAGATTTTTCGCCTGGAAAATAGACACTGCAAAAAAACCATTTTCGCCTCCCCTCCCCCTCTAGTCTTTCGGGCGATGTCATGGTTGCGGCTGTTTCGGCTTAACAAATACACTACCCCCCTCTAGTTTTGGCTGAAAGTGGAAAGGTTGTGCATACTGTTTTTCGGGTCTGTTGCTTCCATTTTTGAAAAGGAGAGTGAAAGAGAGAAAGAGAAGAAGAGAAAATGCATAGGCATAAGCACACACGCACACATACACGCATAAAAAGGCTATTGCTGGTTGTCCTCGGAGCTTGGTAGCGTCTCCAAGAGTTCCTGGTAAAGGTTTAGGGCTTTCTCTCTAACAGCCGGGTCTTTAATGTTGTCTATGCGTTTAAGCAGTAGTATAGTTGATTTTTCCTTTTCCTCTTGGGATGCCAGACGTTTCATGGCTGTCCGCTGTTTCTCTGTTAGGTGATAAAGTGCATGGGCGTCAGGCTTAATTATGCCCGCAAGGGTTAGCTCCTTCACCATTTCGCTGGTGGTTTTGAACTTTAGCCCAAACACTGTCAGCATATACGCTTGAATCTGTGTTATTGAAACGCCATGCGGCTCATTCAAATTAATGAAGGTTAAAAGCTCCATCATACGACTATGCCGCTGAGTGGCACCGTCTGGAACATCAGCGCTCAAAGACACCTCCCCTCCTTAAGCTTTTAACAGCCTTGACTATCAATGTCCAGAGAAGGCTTAAACCCTAAACGCTCAAGCTCTCGGCGAACCGCTTTCCGGATAAACTCTGTTTTGGTTCTATGCCAAACCCGGCAAACAGCCGCTTCTAAAGCGTCGTCCAAACTCTTTGGAACAGTAACATTCCAAAACCGCACACCCCGACCACTCTGCTCCTCACCCAACACCAACACCTCCCGCCCAATGCTTAACTAACAACAAAAACACAAAACAAAAACAAAAACCAAATTAGACCATACATTGGCCTACAGAAGGCACAACAAAATGGCCAAAACAGTGGCCCACAACACAAAAAATGAGCATATAACATACAAAAGCAACACTTAATTAGCGATTCTTATAATAGGACACTGGAGAAAGTGATGGAAGCAGTCCAGAACAAGAGAAAAATTGTTAACAAACTTAACGAGTTAAGCGGCAGAGAATGGATTAAATTCACCAAAACATGGTTTATCCATCGCCCAGCCCCTAGAGAAAACGCCAAGCTTTTACATCCAGCAGCTTTCCCTGAATCACTTGCAAAGGAGTTTATCGAATTTTTCACAAAAAGAGGGCAGCTAGTTCTAGATCCCTTCCTAGGTACGGGCAGTACACTAATTGCTTGCATTGAAAGCGAACGATCCGGCATAGGCGTAGAAGTCGTAAAAAAGTGGGCTGACATTGCTGAAATGAGAGTCAAAAATCTATTAAGCCAAAGAAAAGGCTCAGAATATTTGCTAAACTCGATGGGATTAACCCCCGAAAAACTGCTGATAAAGGTTATCCACGGAGATTCCAAGAGATTAAGTGAAATATGGAAAGAGAACAATTTTCCGCCGGTAGACTACTGCATTACAAGTCCGCCCTACTGGAACCAGCTTAAAAGGGATTACCTCAGACAGAAAGAAAGAAAGGAAAAAGGTTTTGAAACAAAATACAGCGAAGATCCTAATGACATAGGCAACATTGATGATTATGATGAATTCCTAAAGGCTCTGAAGCAAATATTTAATGAAGTTTATAAGATAACCAAAGTCGGCGGCTATTTAACAGTCATAACAAACAATGTATTCTACAATGAAAGATTATATCCATTAGCCTTTGATACTCTAAAAATTTTAAGCGAAGAACCCTACGCATGGGTTCCAAAAGACGAGAAAATTTGGCTGCAAGACGACAAACCACTACTTCCCTTAGGTATCTACAACGTATGGATAGGAAACAGAGCACATCAATATTGTCTAATTTTCAGAAAAGAAAAGGGATGAAACTTGGGGGTCCAATACACTCTAACTGGTGAAGAGTTAGTAAGTGCTCTTTCGCATGATGAAATGGCATTTGAAGTTGCCCGCACAATCAGAGACTTAGTCTTAAAAGGTGTAAACCCTTGGAAAACATTATACAAACCAACAATAGTCATTACGTCATCCTCAGAATGGCCAGAGCCAGATTTTGTATTTGATGACAGAAGAGGAATAACTTACAGTTTTGAATTTAAACCTCCTGAACAGGTCAGGCGAGAATATTTACTAGGGATAGGACAAGCCGTAGCTTATTTAACGCATTTCTCCCATTCAACCCTAATTCTTCCCAAAACAGCTGAAAATTTCAACATAGCCGATTATATCAGTAGCATTGTACGCAGCCTACCGCTTAAAATAGGTGTAATAGCCTATGAACCCACTGACATCAAACAATTAGAAGTTCTCGTTCCATATCCATCTCAGCCTGTAGGCCCACTAGAAAGAAAGGCAGCCATAGGAAAAGTTTTCTGGGCATTCTGGATGGATGAATCGATACACGAATTTTACCTCATGTTAAAACGCTCATATGAGCTAAGAAACGAGCCAGGAGATATAAAAGAAAAAGTGTTCAAGGACATCTTCGCTCTAATGCAACAAGGACAGACATATGCGAATGATGGTACTCCTAGAAGGTTAGGCGGTCGTTTAAAGTTCTCTTCATGGTTTCTAAATTACCGCTTACCCTTCCTCCACTGCGGATTATGGAGCCTAGACGGAAAACCAACTTTAACCGGAACAAGAATCCTTTCCATCGGAGACACATACGGATGGGACTCAGAAGAATTCAGAAACGCCCTAGCAAAAGCATACCTAACCAACGGAAAACACTTACTCCTACTAAAATACATATGGGACATCCAAATAAGCATGATAAACAACAACATCAAACACCAAACCCAAAACGAATACCTAAACAAAATGGCAGACGAACTCATGAAAAGAGGATTCGGAAGAGCCCACAGAGGCGTAAGAAGAAACCTCCAAGCCATGATATCCCTATGGGGAGGCGGATTCAAAATCCTAAAAACCAGAAAAAACAGTTACTACTTCAGAGGCTTCGGCCTAGTCCCAGACTGGGGCAAAATAACCACAATCCTCCAAACACAATACTGGTAAAAAGAAAAAAGGGATAGTCGCACGTTCAAATCTTTGTTAGGCTTTAAAAATACATCTTGTCATTCTTTATGGATGTAAACTAACAACCATCCGAAATGTAAAAGAACACCTATTGCAACAAGACCCCACCCTGCGTTTACCATACCGTTGTTGCCTAGTAAACTGCCAAAGAAAAGCAAAACGAATCCAAGCGCTAAACAGATCGCTGGCGGGCTTCTAGCAATAACGTCCACCAACACGTCGAGCATTACGCTACCCTCCTAGGGTAACGAGTACTCGCATTGATTGGGACGGAAAAAAGCTTAAATTTGAATGCCTCTTTATCTAACAAGCGCCGACTTGCAGATGACGATGAGATTGGTTGGCTAAACCAATCGAGTATTCTCATTTTACCCCGAGTTTTCCGAGACGATAATACACAAACTTATTAGATTTTTCAACAAGAATTATTAAAAAAGATATTAAATCAGAGCATAGGTATGTTGTTTGCTCATAACTGAACATTATAAAAGGCTAAATTGCGCTTTTAATGCACAAAAGGCTCTTAAAAGGTCGATTTTATAAAAAAAAGATAAAATAAAAAGGGGATTTGCGGGGGATTTCTCCATTTCAGTTTTAGACCAAGCTAGACGACTACCCCAATAGAATAGTTGAGCACCCTAGACATTTATTTTCTTTTCCAGAATTTCGCCGATGCGATTGTTGTTGGCGGGCCCGCCGGGAATTGAACCCGGGACCTACGGGTTAAGAGCCTCAACCCATCCCGTGCAGCGGTTTGGTCCGCCGCTCTACCTTACTGAGCTACGGGCCCTAAGCTATTTCTAGATTATGCAATTTAGATGCTGTTAATAAGCTTTCATATGGGGTTTTGTAGGCTTATTCTTCCTCTTAAGTTTGTTTGCTTGTGCTTTTTCTTTCAGTAGTAGGCCGAGGATGACGTCGACTTCTGTTAGTGCCACGCATAGGATTAGTGCTGGATAAAAAGAGTTTGTGACTGCTTTTAGGTGGCCTGCCAGCCATGGGGCGACCATTGCTCCTAGGTATCCGCCTGTAAGCATGAATCCACCGGCGGTTGCTGAGTGCTGCGGACCCACAATTTCAACCGGCATTGCCAGGATTATTGGCGCCATGCCGCCTATTAAGAAGCCGTAAATGATGACTGATATCCATAGCGTAATGTCGCTTGTAGTTCCAATCATGTAAAGGGTCACGCCTGCAATGAGGGATGATGCCCAAATAAAGGGTTTTTTTAGGCCGACTTTGTCGGATATTATTGGGATTATGAAGCTTCCGGGGATCATAAACCACGGAATTAGCGATGTTATTAACCCAGCTGCTGTTGGATCTAACCCTTTCAGCGTAAGCATGGATTGGAGGAAGCCAAGTAAGCCGACTTGTGGTGCTAGAAGGAAGAATGTTGCCAGCATTAGAATCCACATATACTTTTCTCGAAGGACAACGGATAGGGACTCTCTAAAGGATGCGCTTTTAACATTTTTAGCAACTCCTTTAGGTTTTTCTCTGGCTAAAAGAATCCATACGAAGCTGAGGATGAGGCTTGAAAGGCCTATCATTAGGAAAACATAACGCCAAGAACCCGTCCATGGAAGTAGCACCGCCGGGATTAGTATGAACGGTAATGCCATGCCGACTTCCATGCCGGTGAACATGGCGCCACTAGCTATGGCATATTCGTGGGGCGGAAACCATAAACCAGTTATTTTGGGCAGGTTTGGGTAAGCTATTGAGTAGCCGACGCCGCAGAGAAACGTTGTTAAAGCCAAAGTCATGAAGTTTGTGGCGAAAGCTCTTAGAAGACCGAAAAAGCCGAGGAAGACTCCGCCTAGAAACACAGTTTTTCGGATGCCAAAACGGTCAGCAAGAAGTCCTCCAGGAACACATATGAGCACTAAGGATAGAGGAACGAGGCTTATTATTAGGCCTACCTGACCGAAATCCATGGACAACTCGTCCATTAAAATCAACTCCAAGGGGGCGAAACAAAACCAGCTTACGCCCAATGAAAACATCATCAGCCATGTCAAGGTCGCCATCGCCCAGCGGTAACGTGAAAAACGACCACTCATTCTTTCACCAGTTTAGTAGGCACTTCAACATGGAAAGTTATATAACTTTTACCGACATCTTCATCGCAACAATTTTAAGTTTTTGGGCGTGTGGTAAATGGGGAAAACATTGGGCGAACTTGTGTTTATAGGTTTGGGGTTGCATGACGAGAAGGGAATAAGCCTAAACGGTTTGGAGGAAGCCAAAACTGCAGGAGAAGTCTTTCTAGAGCTCTACACCAGTCTGATGCCGAACTTTTCCATCGAAAAATTTCAGAAAATTTTGGGGAAGAAAATCCAAGTTGTTTTGAGGAGGCATCTTGAAGAAGAAAATGGGAAAGTTCTTCTGGAAGCCGCCAAAAAAGGAAAGGCTGTTTTGCTTGTTCCAGGCGACCCATTAATTGCCACCACGCATATAGCCCTAAAAATTGCTGCTGAAAAGCAAGGAATAAAAACCCGCGTTGTCCACGGAGCCTCAATAATTTCCGCCGCCATGGGCTTGTCCGGCCTTCATAACTACAAGTTTGGCAAAAGCGTGACCATCCCTTTTCCGGAAAACTTTTCGGAAACCCCTTACATGGTGATTGCCCAGAACAAGGGGCTTGGGCTTCACACGCTCTGCTTGTTGGATATAGACGCAGAAATGAATCGTTACTTGGATGTGGGGGAGGCCCTCAAGGCTCTTTTAAAGATTGAGGAGAAGCGAAAAATGGGCGTTGTAACAGGTGGGACGCTTGCTGTTGGAATAGCGAGGGCTGGAAGCCCAAACCCAACTGTAAAAGCCGGCTTTATCGATGAACTTTTAAACTACAACTTTGGCGGTCCACCCTACAGCCTCATATTCCCCGGAAAACTCCATTTTATGGAAGCTGAAGCCTTAATGGTGCTTGCCGGCGCCCCCTCAAGCATTATGGAGTTGGTGGAATGAGCTTAGAAGGGCTTGTTGCAAAATATATTGCCTCCGCAGACCACGTTTTCAAAGAAATAGTGCTAGTGGAGGAATGTGCTGGCTTCTCAGCCAACGATGTTAAGCGGGTTTTGGAGCTTGCAAAAGCCTATTTACAGGATGCAAAATATTATAGGGATGCCGGAAAATTTGAAGTTAGCCTCGCTTCTGTATCTTACTGTGAGGGACTGCTGGACGCCTTAAAAATGTTGGGAATGGTGAAGTTTGAATGGCCGAGGAAAGAAGAGAAAATGATCAAAGAAGAAAGCGAAAAGTAGTTTTGGCCTCCGGAGTTTTCGACCTGCTACATCTTGGGCATGTGCGTTATTTGGAAGAAGCCAAAAGGGCCGGTGGAAAAAACGCCGAGCTAATTGTTATTGTGGCCAGGGACAGCACTGTTGAGAAGCGCAAGGGCTCAAAGCCTGTTATACCTGAAAACCAGCGTCGTGCCCTAGTGGAGTCCCTAAAAGTTGTAGATGAAGCCATTTTGGGTTATGAGGATTTCAATATCGGCAAGGTTATTGAAAAAATTAAGCCCGACGTAATCGCAGTTGGCCACGACCAGGATGGGATGGAGAAAGCCGTCAAAGACTATGTGAGGGAGAAGGGGCTTAAAATTAAGGTTGTTAAGATTGGTAAGTTTGGCGAGGATGAGCTGGACAGCTCTTCGAAGATTAAGCAGAAAATCATTGAGCATTATAGGAGGCGGGGAGAATAATTCAAGACTTTATGGAAGAGTTAAGACCTCTACTTTCACTTTGTGGCCGTCTTTTAGGGCTAAATGCTTTCTTAGGCACACGGGTGCTATAAGCTCTATCACAGAGGAATCGTAGTGGCTTCTTAGGGCTGACACGAGGGCACCCTTCACTTTGTTCTCTATTATTGCAGGATAACACCTCACAGGTCCGAAGGTGCGGTTCTCGTTTTTGAAGCCCTCAATTTCTATTGCCGGATAAGCTTCAAGCTCCGAGCGGGTTTTAACATCGTAATCTGCCACAAGTTTTAGGTTCAGCGTCCCCGGATAGGGATCAAAGCCCAGCTTTTCTATGAACTGCCGCCGGTATGGGTCTCTTGTCACGTAATAGGCGCCTTCCCCTAATCCCGTGAAGACCACGCCTTCAAGAGTTACTGACGGCGGGTATGTGGCCTCCATGAGATAGCGGAGGCTTGAGTAGAGCCTCTTAAGCTCTGTTATACCCGATTCCGTCATTTTTATTAGGCATCCTTCAGGGGTCATTGTCCTTTTAATCCAGCCCTTATGTTCCAGTTCTATTAGGTGTCGGGATGCTGACTGCTGTGAAATGCCGAGCTTCCGAGCTAAGAATTCTGTTGAGATTTTCGCTGTTCTCCTATGGGCTCCCAGTTCCGCCAATTTTAGAAGAGTGAAGATGTGGCGCCAAGCCTTTACCTCACTCATCCATCGCAAGCCTTCTGTTCCTTTTCAATTTAGAAGTGGCATAATCCGTATTTAAGGAACACGAAAACCCGGCTGAAATATGGCTTTAGGCTTTGTTACATGTCAAATTTGCCCTGACAAATACGCCTCGCAAATCATACACACGTGTGGAAACTTGTATAACATCGGAGTTGGCGCTGACCTTAAAGGATATGGCATATGTTCCATTTCCATAATCTAGTATGAAAAGGCTATTCGATGCGTTGACTGGCACCCAATTCCCATTCTGCCAGTAATAGACTGTTAAGTTTTTGGCTAGTGCTGGCTTTCCCTCGTTGAAGACTTGACATTTTAAGTTGACGATTTTTTCAGAACCATTTGACATGTAGTAGCCTTCCAGCATTATGGCTGTTGTTATGTTTATGGCGTAGCTCAGCGTGGTTTTCTCGGTCAAACCGTGAAATTTCACCGTGAAATTTGCGTGGACGCTTGATACTCCCAACCCATTTGTGTCTTCCCATGAGAACCAGAAGCCATCCACATAACGTGAATCACCCAAAACCTTGTAGGACAGGTAGTAGAGCCCATACACGTTTAGGCTCTTGTAGGCTTGGGATATACTATTAAGGTTTGAAGTCAAAACGGTTCTTTCCCCTCCATTTGAGGCGTTGGCTAATGCGCTTATCATGGCGTTTTTTGAACCTTGTTTCATAGCTAAGATGAAATCGGCCACTGGAAAGCCTTGCTGTGAGGATGGCTTTTGTCTGCTGACCTCGTAGACGTAGGCTGTTGTCGTGGATATTAGTATGGCTATGGCTAGGGCTGCCACTATAAGGAGTTGACCGGAGCTTTTTGCTTTCACCAGCCTTTCAAACATCTTCATTTAACCACAGCCAAACGCAGATAAATCACGTAATATCTAAAGCTGGGGTTTTGGCTTACGCAAACGTATTTTATGGAGGCTACCTCTTGGCTGTCAATATTCCCATTTGTTACGGCTTCAGTGTTTATTTGTTGCATCTCCTCGTCGTAAACCGTTAGGTTAAAAGATATGCCTTCTGGAAGGAGAAGACTCAGTGCTTCACGCAGCCCAGACCAGTTTCCCTGGTCTATGTAGGCGCCTAAGCTTCCATCAGAATCAAGCTTTATTAGGGCTTGTATTCCAATAGATGCCAAGTTGTTGGATTCTGTGGTTTTCTGTTCTGTTGTCAGGCTTGCTGAAATAGCCAACGAAGAGAAGACTATTAAGACGGCTAGGAAAGCCTCAATTATTCTGACTTGTCCTCTCTTCTGTTTTTTAATGTTTGGTCCCCCCAAGCCAAACCGTGCACCTATACAATGCAGAGTTTATGGTGACCAAGTAGGTGTATGCATAAACATCCACTAGGTTCATGGAGTCTGTTGGGTTTATGCCCACAACCACTGGTATCTGCGGGTAAACAGTCCACTCCATAAAGAACTGCGTTGAATCCCTTCCCGTGGCAACAAGCACTATTGGGCTTGCATCCAGAAATCTTGGAATGTTGAATATGGCAGATTGGTTTTGAATTGATGCTAGCTCCAAGGTTGAAGAGTAATTGAAGGTTAAGGCATAAGCATTCAAGAGGGTGATGTCTGGATTATTGGGTACAACGGTTAGCGTATGGTTTAGTGGGGAAAGCCTCAAGAAACTACTCTTCAACGCTGGTTTTTGGGAGTTGTGGGCGAAGGCATAAACAGCAAAGGAAACCATTTCTGCGTTATGCTGAGATTTTGCCAAAGCAACAAGCAAGGCGGGTCCATCTGCACCGTTCGGAATTGTTATGTTTAAGCGAATTTCGCCGTCAGAACTGTAGACGCCCATGTCTTGAAGAAAGTTTTCAGCAAAAGCGTAAAGCCTTAATTTTGCTGGCACATTTACGCCGCTTCTAACGGTTTCAACTTTAAATTCGTAGGTTGTTCCATCAGCTTCCTCGTAGGTTGCAGTAAGATTTACAACTGTTTCAAAGAGCGGTTTTATCTCAATCCTAAAGGATACGTCTGGGATTTTTAGACTAGTGTATATTTGGGCATAGCTTAAAGCGTGAAGGTTTTCGCTGTTCAGCCTAGAAACCTTATCCACATCAAGCGTGTAAGGATTTGATGTTTCCGCATCCGCCAAGCCAAACTCCTCCGGAACTATTTGGCTTTTCCTCCCCCAGTCCGCTGGGCTTCCAACGTTTAGCAGTATGTATTTGGCTATTTCTCCATACCTTATGAAGGCTTCGTTTCCGAAGGAGTTGCTTATCGGCTGTGATAGGAGACTCGCCGTGGCAGCCATAGCTGATAGCACAAGCAAAACCATTAGGGAACACGCGAAGAAGGTGTCGATGGATATTGCGGGCATGTTTTCCACCTTTTAGAGGCTCTATGAAACAAGCCCGAACATCCCGCCCAACAGGCTCTGGGAAAGCGCCAGCGAAATATGCGCTGTCAAGACAAGCATGGCTGAATACTTGAAACCAGCAGCGAAGGTTCCCTCGCTAACTTTGCCCACAAAAAAGCCTGAAAGCCAACACTGCAACAGTATGCCCAAAGAAAAAAGGTTCATTTGCTCTTGCATAACAACAAAGGACATTGGTGTGGCGCCTGGAAGCGAAATCCTTGTCAAAGTATAAACCGTTAAAGCAACCATGGTTGTTGTTAAGGCTATGAGGACGCTCCATATGAAGGCTAAAATAACATAGGGCCTAAGCAGAGCCTTCTTGTTTGTCTCCACATCCTTAAGTTTCTCGCTGTACTCCGTCAGTATTTCTAGGGCTACACTTGAGCCGCCGCCCATTTTTATGGTTTCAACAAGTATGAGGAAGTTCACCAAAACAGGCCACGTTTGAATCTTCCGTTTTATACTTGCAAATATTTTCCTTAGGGGTACACCCCACTCTATCTGGCTCCTTATAAGCCTTAAAACCTCTGAGAATTTCCCATAGCCCGGGCGTTTTGCGGCGTGGACAATACTTTTTTCTGGTGAAAGCCCAGTTTTTCTGGCTTCTGTGACGTCTCTTAGGAAGCTTGGCATGGCGTTTTCAGCAGCGTTGTTTATTCTGGCAATTTCCATGTATATTATTGCTGGGGGGATTGAAACCGTCAACAAACAGACAGTTAAGACGAGAGGCAGAATTTGCGGCCCTCTAAGAAATTGAAGCTGCGGGGACATGAAAATGGACGATATGAAAAAGCTGGCGGCGATGATGGCTATTAATGCAACTTTGTATGGCGTTTTAAGCCCAATAAGGTTGCTTTTCCTTTCCAAGTGGGCGATTATCATGAAAACAAGTGAAATTAACGGGGTTAAGAGGAATATTAGGAGGCAAACAACATCGGTGGATATGCTTGGTGTTCCGGTAATCCTTGTAGGTTCAAATATTGACGTTGTCGAGAAAACGATGAAGAGTATGTAGGAGCATAGGGTTACGATTAGCATGACAGCGTAGGCTTCCACCAAGGTGCCAAGCCTTTCTATAGAGCGGATGGCGGCGGCACTTTGAACATCAAATATTGAGCGAAGTTTGCTTTTTAAAAAGTTTACAATGTTTCCTCCGCTTCTGATGGCTGAAACATAGCCCAATAGGAATTCACGGTAATTTTTTGACTTCGTTTTTTCAGCTCTTTTCTGCATAACAGTTAATGGGTCGTATCCCAAAACTTCGACTTGTCTGACGACTTCCCTTGCCTCTTTTTTAAATTGTGGCAGTTGCTCTATGGTGCAGAGTTTTTTCCAACTTTCGTATAGGGTTACCTCGCTGGCAGCCAATATTGTGAAGAGTAGGGCGGCGAAGGGAAGTTCACGATTTATTTCACTCGTGTCCTCTTCTACGAAGCGGCTTAGCATCCGCCCAAAAATTTTAGGCTTTGCAACTTGTAACTGCAAGTTTTCACCACCCACTCTTTCCAAGAAATTCCCTTTGGAAAAGCTCTGGATTGTTATAGTACTTGCTTAGGACTTTGTTTACGCTTTTGTAGTCGCGGATTCCATGCTCAACCATGTGGGCTAAAACCCGTTTGCGATATTCCAACTCGTCAATAAGCCTTTCAACTGGAATGTCGAGGCTTGCAGCCATCTTCTTGAGCAAGTAGCTTTCAGCCAAATTCTCCCTAAAAGTGTCTGTTGATGGGTTCCAGCTGAAAACCTCTTGATAACTATTATAGTCCTTTATCTCCGTCACACTTATGAACTTCCGGCTTGAAAGCCTCCTTCCAGATTCTAGGAAAACCGGAGTTCTGACATGTTTAACGGTGATTACGCAGTTCATAAGCGGAATTATCGATGTTGGAATATTCATGGGCGGTTGTGTAAGCCTTTTTATAGCGGTGTCAACATCCTCAGCGTGAAGCGTGCATAAGCCACCATGTCCGGTGGCTAGGGCTTGGAAAAGCACGTAGGCTTCTTCCCCTCTGACCTCGCCTACAATTATTAGGTCTGGGCGGTGGCGCACTGCAGACTTGATTAGGTCATAAAGGGTTATTTCGCCCTCGCTTTCCGCACCGAAGCCAGACCTTGCAATAGTAGATGTCCAGTTCTCGTGGGGCAGGTTTATCTCTGCAACCTCTTCAACAGAAATTATCTTATAGCTTGGTTTTATTAGGCATGCAATTGCGTTTAGGGCTGTTGTTTTTCCGGCGCCAGTTGCCCCTATAATCATGACTGACATTTTGTTCTCCATTAGGAGCCAGAGGTAGGCGGCTATGCTCTCGTTTATGGTCTCGTTTTCAATCAAGTCTATTATTGTGAAGGGATCCCTGCGGAACTTGCGGATGGTGAAGGCTGTTCCGTAAGGGGTTGTCTCCCTGCCAAACGAGACGGCTAAGCGGTGTTTCTCTGGCAGCGTAACATCCACTATTGGAAAGGCTATGCTAACGTGTTTTCCAGACTTGTGAACCATCCTCATGACAAAGTCTTCAAGTTCCTGCTCATCCCTAAAAACAATGTTTGTTTTAATGTTCTCGTATTTTCTATGCCAAAGATATATGGGCTTGTTTACACCGCTGCATCCAATATCCTCAACATAGTCGTCATACATTAATGGGTCTATCTTGCCATAGCCCACAATGTCTCTTTCAAGGTAGTAGAGGATTTTCCTCACGCCTATGGGGGATATTCCCTCAAGCACTTTGCGGTGTTTTGCGAGGATTTCCGGCATCTGCCTTCTAAACGATTCCGCTAGGGTTTCCTCGCCTTCCGGAGCTTGAAGCTCAAACTCCAAAATGTTTCTAAGCCTGTAATAGCCTTCCCGCTCTTCTTTTGTCAGGGGCAACTCGTCCAAAACATATAGGTATTCCAATGTTTCTTCGTTTTGTATTATGGCTGCATAGGAGAAGGGAGGCTTTAGCGGGTAATATTCCACTTCCACATAGCCTTCAGGAACACTCCACTTCTGGATTTCCATAAACCCGGCTAATTCGGTTTCTTCCCTCATCAAGTCCTTAAATTCAGCCTCGGCAACCCCGCCCTTTTTAAGTTTTAATGCAAACTTCAAACTTTTTCACCATCCATTTAGGCTTGAACCTGAAAGCTGAACTTCTGGAATTTTAGCTTCTTGATTTACGGAACATTTTAGAAGGATTGCACCATAACCGCTGACATAATAGCCGTAAGCCAAAGCCATGCTTGGAAGGTAAACGCGTACTCCAGCCTCCTCTTTTGGCGTGTTCCCTAATCCTCCTTCAACCCAAACCCTTAAAGAATCGTTTTTAAGCATGAGCCAGTACTGCCTATCGCCTATGGCTGCCGGCGCTTGGATGAAGGCTTCGGCTGTTGTGTTTGCCGCTTTTGCAAGGCTTATGAGCTCTGTGGCTTTAGCCGCCACCAAATCCACCAAGTCCTTTAGTTTTCCCATTTCTGATGAGAAGCGTATGGCGCCAGCATAGCCCATAAAGGAGACTAGAAGGATACTGCTTACGGCGATTATGGCGAAAAATGTGTATAGGTAGCTGGGGGTTATGGCTGGCATTTAGGCGTTAACCCCCATAACCTGTATGTTGCAGACGACAACTTCCAGGCTTACAACGGCGCCCCCACTCGTGCTTTCCACCGGCAACCAAACAGTTGTTTTTACGCCCTCTGAAAAGGCTTCCAAAGCAAGAAAGGAAACCGAACTGTTGAACATAAAAAGCTCAACTGTTGAAGTGACGTTCAACGCTGAAACCTTCAAGTGGAAGCTTCCATAAAGTAAAAGCGCTTGGGAAGAGGCTAGGCTTATTATGTAAACGCGTATAATGTTCAACGGTTTCCCATCACTTGTGCCAACTGCCAAAGCAGTTGCCATCGGCCTATAACACAAGACAAGTTGTTGAGCACTTTCGCCCCTTTCAAAGTAGAGCTGTGTAACCGTGAAGGCACCATGACTTATTATTGCTCGTCTGTCGCCCCTAACATATGTGCCTTCCTGGCTTTCAACTAAACCCTCAAGCATGTAGAGGGCTTTACCAACAGAACCATTAAACACTATATGGGAAAACGCTTGCCCATCCGTCAAATTTATGATTAGGCTTTTGGCTTTAGGATACATTTGAAAAACGCCTCCGCAGTCCTCCATGTAAACGGTTTTTGAGCTTCCAGCAGACCAAGCCACAGAACGCACGGCATCATCCAAAGCTTGCATGTTCTGCTTGGCCACGGAAACCCTTAACTGGGCACTTTTTGCGCTTATGCGAGTTACCGCAAAACCATATGTAGCGGATATTAAAACGATAAGCGAAGCAAAAAGTATAAGGTAAGTGACCGGAATAGCCAAAGCCTTCCTCGAACCAACCAACCTTCCAAAGCCTTTAACATGCAACCTTTAACAGTCTCCTCTCTTGCAAGCGCCAGCCAATCAAAACCTTTGGAGGCTGCTGTTAAGATAAGATAATGTGTGTAGAACAAAACTACACATAGAATTAATACCGAAAATCCAGACGATGCTCAAATAAAACAGAAAAAGAAAATGGAGGAAGTTTATGATGGTAGATAGGCTTCGACGTTTGTTTCCTTATGGTATTGAGCATTGGCGGTGAAAACCACTACACCTACTGTTACACCGATGTCGCTGGTTGATAAGTGGTCAATGTTGAATATGTAGACGATCATGCTTGTCCCGGAACGCAGGCTTAAGGCATTTAGACTCGAAGCATTATAAAACTCATTTTCTCCGCCATACTCCACAAAAGTGGTGTTAAGGTCTGATGGTGTATCCACCCATTCGAGGTCAGATGGTACCTTGTCACCAGCTGAGACATCAGGTTTCCAGTAGCATATCTCTGACCAAGGTGACACTCGTCCCCTCACCGTTATTTTGTCTATGACTACGTCGCGGCCTCCAGTATTGGTTATGACAAAGGCTGCTTGCGCATACCCGCTGCTGTTGCACCAAACATGCAACTTCGTTATTTGCAGATATTCTTCCTGCACCCGTGTTGTTGTCGTGTTTATAGCGTAAAATGTTACGACGGTCGCTAGAAGAACTGAAACCACCAGAATTATTAGCGTTGTTACAACGGTGCTTAGCGCTTTCCTACTCTTTAACAACCTCATTTAAGCACACTCCCACAACTTATGGCGCTGCTTCAATGTTTGTTTCCTTGTGGTACTGAGCATTAGCAGTAAACACCACGACGCCAACGGTTACACCAACATCACTTGTTGATATGTGGTTTAAATCGAAAAGATATACTATCATGCGTTGACCAGAAGGCAGCACTAATGATTCATCGTCTTCAAGAAGCTCGTAACCTAATGCTTCACGATCGAATTGGCATTCGGGATCCATTGGTTCAGTAACAATATCATAGTATATTGTTTCAGCCTTAACGCCTCTTAGGGTTATCTTGTTTATCACCACATCTCGTCCGCCAGTGTTTGTTATCATAAACGCGGCTGAAGCCGTTCCGTTCTCAGCGCACCAAACATGCAGGTTTGTTATTTGTAGATTTTCTTCTTGTACCCTTGTGGTTGTTATGTTTATGGCGTAGAACGTCACAACGGTTGCTAATAGCACCGAGACCACTAGAATAATCAGTGTAGTCACTACTGTGCTCAATGCCCTTTTATTCTTTAACATTTTCATTTCTTTTTCGCTCCGTGCCACAAATTTCAGCTTTGTTTAAATATGATGGTTTGTGCGTAGAACAGAGCTACACATGACAGTACAACAGTTCAACAGAATAGGTTTAGCAAAAGTTTAAACATGTTTAAAGAATTCATAGGAAATTTTTATTTAGTAAGAGGCTTCAACTTCGCTCAAGAATTCGAGGGGGATTATGGGATGAAAACTTTGCATGTTGCGATGGCTGCCATTTGTGCAGCTTTATACGCCTTAATCGGTCGTTTAACAGATTTAGGCATAACCTTTGGAGGGGTTGCCTTTTGGCCAGCAGCCGTCATACCAGCAGTTTTCGCAGTTCTCTTTGGGCCTTGGGTTGGAGGAACTGGCGCAGCTATAGGCATATTTATTCGCGATATGCTTTTCCATGGCGACCCGTTGCTGAGCTTGTCTGCGGGTGTGACCGCCAACTTTGCTGGGGGCTTTTTGATAGGTTATTTTGCCCGTACAAGCCTAAACTGGAAGAGGATAAGCACAAGCATGTTTATAGGCAGCGTAACAATAGTTGCTGGCTTACTTTTGCCAAGTGTTCTGTTGCCCGTGGAATCAGAGCTTTTCACAGGCTGGCCTGCCTACGTCAGCATAATTGTCTTTACAGTGGCGGTTATTGCAAGCATAGCCATCATGATGGCTGTTGTCAAGTTTTGGCCTGAATGGAGAAGCTATTCTGTTGGCTCCATTATCGGGTTAGGAGTTGCCAGCCTTATAATTGCCTTAGTGGTTTGGGCTTACAGCCAAGTGTTTTTCTCTCCGGAAGGATACTTTAAGGCGCCCCTTCCACCAGAGTTTATGCCACTAATATTTGTTTGGACCTTTGCCACAGAAATTCCCTTCGTCCTCCTATTGGGTCCGCCAATCATCAAGGCTTGCCAACGTGCTTTTCCATCGCTAGTCCCGCAAAAAACAGAGAGTAGGTAGAGTTGAAAACAGCGAAAGCCTTCAGCCCGGCTGGAATTTCGAGCTTTTTTGAAATATGTGACACAATGCCAGATGGAACCCCCATAAAAGACCTTGAAAAGGTTGGCGCTAGGGGCGGAGGCTTCGGAATTAAGAAGGGCGTGACAACAGAAGTGCGTGTTTCAGAGGCTACGCAAAACAGCGTGAAAATTTTCATTAATGGACGCAATGCCCCAGAAGCCGAAACCACGCGTACTGTTGTGCAGATGCTCCTTGAAAGGGCAGATGGCTGTTATGATGTTGAGGTTAGGCATTGGGTTGATGTTCCAATAGGGGCTGGCTTCGGCACAAGTGCTGGCGGGGCCCTAACCGCCGCATTGGCACTGTCGAAGGCTTTAGGCTTAAGGCTCACTCTTAACCAGCTTGGCAGAATAGCCCACATAGCAGAAATAAAATGTAAGACAGGCCTTGGCACCGTTGCTCCACTCACTATTGGAGGAGGCTGTGTGGTAACCGTTGAGCCCGGCGCACCTGGAATAGCCATAATTGACCGCATTCCAATATCTGAGGATTATGTGGTTGTAGCTGGAGTTTTTGGTCCAACGCCAACAAAGGAGGTTTTATCCTCGCCTGAAAAGCGTCTGGCCGTCAATAGGTGGGGTAAGCTTACCCTAGATAAGATTTTGGCTGAGCCATCCCTTGAGAATTTTTTGGCTTGTTGCCGCATTTTTGCAGAAAAAACGGGCTTCGCCACGGAGCTGGTTGAAAGGCTTTTCAGGGCTGCCGACGAGGCTGGCGCCATAGGCGCGGCTCAAAACATGGTTGGAGAGGCTGTCCACGCCCTAGCAACATTAGAAAACGCCGAAAAGGTGGCTCAAGCTTTTAAGCGAATACTTCCAGATGATAAGGTTCTAATGGCGAAGGTTGAGCTTTACGGGGCGAGACTGCTGGGATAAGGATTGGAGACTAAAAAGTTTAAGGTTGTGGCTGTCGGCGGAACCTTCGACGAACTCCACAAGGGACACAAGGCTCTGCTCTTGAAGGCCTTTGAGGTTGGCGAACAAGTCTTAATAGGCTTATGCACAGACGAATTTGTGGCAAAAATGAATAAGCCCCACATAGTGGCTCCCTACATTGAACGCTTAGAAGAGCTGAAGGCATTCTTACAGAAGCACGGCTTAATGGAAAGGGCAAAAATAATTCCATTAAATGATGCTTATGGTGTAACATTGCAGAGGGGCTGCCTAGAAGCCTTAATAGTCAGCAGAGAAACAGAACCAACAGCCAAGAAAATAAATGAAGAGAGAGCCAAACTGGGAATGGAACCCCTAAACATAATAGTCATAGACATGGTTCCCTCCGAGAATCATGTGCCAATATCAACAACTCGAATCAGAAGGGGCGAAATAGACAGAGAGGGACGCCTAATAAGAAGGCTGGCCTAAGAAAAAGTCTCGCCGCCATAACTACGGCGGATTTAATGTTTTCAACTTAAAAGGTTGGATAGATACCTTAATATATCAACTGCAAAGAGTTATTTAATTCTCGTTAGAAGTAATTGAGGTATGGAGGAAATTTGCGTTGTACGGCTATGCTGGAAGAATTCTCCACGTAGACCTAACAACTGGGAAAACACGCACAGAACCATTAAATGAGGATCATGCCAAAAAATACATTGGCGGCATAGGCCTTGGAATGCGCTTGTGGCTTGACTATTCAAAGGCTGGAGTTGATCCCTTTAGCCCGGAAAACCCGCTGGTTTTGGCCACCGGCCCAACCTCTGGCACTATTTGGCCGACTGGGGGTAATGGCCACGCTTTTGTTTCTAAGTCTCCCCAGAGCTATGGCATAGCTGAAGCGAAGTCCCATGGCAGTTTCGGCACAGAGCTGAAAAGGGCTGGTTATGACGCTGTTATTTTCCACGGCAAGGCTGAAAAACCAGTTTATGTTTGGATTGACGATGACTCCGTTCAAATTTTAGATGCCTCCCACTTATGGGGTAAGTCGCCGGCTGAAACGGAGGACACGATTAAGGAGGAGTTGGGCGACTACTACATCCGAGTAGCCGCCATTGGTCCGGCTGGAGAAAAGCTTGTGAGAATAGCGTGCATAATCAATGAGAAGTCAAGGGCTGCTGGCAGATGTGGGCTAGGAGCTGTTATGGGTTCAAAGAATTTGAAGGCCATCGCTGTCCGAGGAACCCGCGACGTAACAGTGGCAAAGCCAGATGAGTTTCTAGAGTTTGTTAAGGAATTTCACGAGAGGATGAAAGGCCCAGCCACGAAGAAATACCGAACGCTGGGCACACCTGAAAACGTTCTGGTGCATAACGCTTTGCACTGTATGCCAACTCGGAACTATAATAACGCCCATTTTGAGGCTGCAGAAAAGGTTAGCGGCGAATACTTGAACGAGAGGTATGTGGCGAAAATTATCGGCTGCAGCTCATGCGCCATGAGATGCGAACATGTTTGCGTTGTCACTGAAGGTCCTTACAAGGGAGCTATGGCTAGGGTTGAATACGAGCCATTGTGGGCTCTTGGACCCTACTGTGGAATTGACCGTCTAGACGCCATAATCAAGGGGAGCGAACTCTGCAACTATTATGGAATGGACTCCATCAGCGCCGGCGTAATCGTCGGCTTTGCGATGGACTGTTATGAGAATGGCATCTTAACGCAGAAAGACATGGACGGAATTGAGGCCCGCTTCGGAAACCATGAGGCCCTAGTGAAGCTTCTTGAGAAGATGGGCAAACGGGAAGGGATAGGCGACATACTAGCCGAGGGCGTGAAAATTGCAGCTGAGAAAATAGGCAAGGGCGCTGAGAAACTCGCCCAACACATTAAAGGTGTTGAAGTTACAGGCTACGACCTAAGATGTCTCAAAACAGCTGCTTTAGGCTTCGCAGTTTCCTTCCGCGGAGCAGACCACAATAGGCATGGAGCCTACGCCTTCGACGTTAAAGGCAAGTTTAACAGGCTGAAGTACGAGAAGGGGAGAGCGAAAGCTGTAAAAGACATTGAAGATGTCTACACAATCATTGATTCGCTGATGATTTGTAAGTTTTCCAGAGGCACATACTACAAGGAGTTTGAGGATTTGGCTAAGCTTTACACGCTTGTGACTGGTTGGGAGACAACGCCTGAAGAGATGCGCTTGAAAGGCGAACGCATAAACAATCTCGCCAGAGTAATAAACGTCCGAGAAGGCTTAGGAAGGAAAGATGACACACTCCCATGGAAGGTTATGAACGTGCCAATTCCAGACGAGGGGCCATCCAAAGGCGCTTACGTCACTCAAGAGGAGCTTGAAATGATGTTAGACGACTATTACGAGGCGCGAGGCTGGACAAGGGACGGTATACCAACCCCTGAAAAGCTTAAGCAGTTGGGCATGGACGACTTGATCCCAATTGTTGAGGCTAAAATCCGAAAAGCCTAGCAGAATGGAGGCATAATGAATGGTTAAGATTCATGAGAGAAAATTCGTTTCAGCCGACCCGGACAAGTGTGTAGGCTGCCAAGTCTGTGAGTACATTTGCGCTTGGACTAAGGAGAAAGCTTTCAACCCCTTGAAGTCTAGGATTAGGGTTGTAAGGCTTAACCCACTAGTGAATATTTCAATTACATGTAGGCTTTGCGAGGACCCACCTTGTGTTGCAGCCTGCCCAAGAGACGCCCTAACCCAGTCTGAAGAGAACGGCACAATTATTGTAGATGAAGACAAATGCAACGGCTGCGGATGGTGCATAGAAGCTTGTGATTACGGAGCAATTTCACTGCATCCCGAAAAGAAAGTGGTTTTTGTTTGTGACTTATGCAAGGACAAACCTGACGGACCCCAATGCGTTAAGTGGTGCCCAGAAGAAGCCTTAGACCTTGTCACAGCCGATGTTTTAGCTCAAAAAGCCCGCATAACAGCTACCAAGAAGCTTTTCCAAGAAGCCTTAAAAGTGACTCCGCCAACATAAACCCATCACCCATTTTTATTTTATTGTGAAGTTCAAAACTGCAAAAGCTAGAACTTTTTAACATTTTTCTAGAAGATTAGTTAATTTTATTAGCAATTCCATGCGTAATATTATTTCTGTTCAACTTTAGATTTCGACTGTGACTTGACATGGCGAGGTACGTGGAGAAGCGCAGGCGTAGTCGTGTGGAAGTGATAGTTGAGATTTTAAGCGAAGCTTTAGATGGAGCCAATAAAACTAGGCTTATGTATCGCTGCAATTTGAATTTTGGACGTTTTAACCGTTATTTGAAGGAACTTTTGGAGGCTGGCTTGTTAGAACGGGTTACCTCCAACCCTGAAAGTCTTATGGTTTTGTATAGGACTACTGAGAAGGGACGGGAGCTGCTAAAGATTTTAAGAAAGGCTGGCGACTTCCTGTCTGTCTAGCTGATCTGTTATCGAAGTTTACTATCGCCTATTCCATTTAGTTTATTGTTCTGCAGATTTCTAGTTTTAGGCTAGGCCATGTCTGCGGGCTTCCCATGTTTTGGCTAGTCTTTAGGTCTAGCTCTTTGTTTCATTGAACTTATAATTGGAATGTTAGATTGTACTGTTGGTTAGGCATAAAAGCATGTTACAAAGTGGTTGGGCTTGGCGGGCCCAACCCGTGCCGAGGGAGGGGCACGTTAAACATACCCAAAAAGGGGGAGGAGAGTGATGCGATAAAAATGGATACTAAAAGGTTGGCTTCAACATTTGCCATATTAATGTTGGCATTAGGCATAGCGGGATTCGCCTATGCCAACTGGAGTTCGACCATTAATATAGAAGGCGAAGTGACTACTGGATATATTGAATTGGAATGGTCTTTCGACTATAAACTAATTCAGGAAAAGCCTGTCGCCTACGCCGAATATAAGATTAAGGATGGCCTTTTGTGGTTTGGCTTATACAATGTCTATCCATGCTTAAAGGTTGAGTTATGGATTGACGTCCACAACAAGGGCACAATACCAGCGAAACTATATAATTGGAGCTTTGGTTTGGAGGAAGGAAGCACTGATTTGAGGCCGTGGATTAAAATAATTGATTCTAACTTCTATGGTGAAGATGGCAACCAAGATGGCACTGTTGGAAGCATTGGACAGCTTGACCCATGCGACTCAGTAGTGCTGTACGTGAAGCTGCACTTCGTGCAGGAAGATGAACAAGGCAATAAAATGCCTCAGAATGCTCAGATGTACTTCTGGGCACGACTTGAGTGGGTCAACTGGAACGCTGAGATAGAGGACTAAACTCAACATTCCATTTTTATTTTTTAAATTAAGCGCGTCGGGAAGAAATGAGATGAGACAAGCTCTTGTAATCTCCGTTCCAATTTTAGCCGTTTATTTACTTGTCAATCTGTTTGTTCCCTATACTTTTAGAGGCGAAATGATATTTATTATGGATGCTCTTTTATGGGCTTCTCTTATTCCATTAAACTTTCTAATCGCAAAACACTCACAAAAGAGCATCTTCAAAACTGATAGAACTCTAATCATAATAGCCACAATAATCGCAGTATTCCAAATTTTTCTATCCGTTTTCATGGCGTTCTTTATGGGTTTCGGTAAGAACACGCTGGTTTGGACGCCGAAAGCATTCGCCATAAACTTCCCATTCTTACTCGCGCCTTTCCTAGCAACTGAAATCTCAAGGGCTTGCTTTGCCCAAACAGTAAACAGACAAAAACCAACAGCAGTTATACTTCTAATAGGCTTGTTCTATGCGCTTTTAACGCCTACAATTCCCCAATATCAAAGCTTGACATCTGCGCTTGCCATAACTGAGTTCTTGATCCGCACATTAATCCCAACCCTTGCCACAAGCCTCCTAGCCACATACCTCGCTTATCTAGGCGGATTTCCAGCAAACCTAGTTTATATGGCTGTTCCAGCCTTCTTTACATGGTTCAGCCCCATACTTCCAAAAATCCGATGGCAAACCCAATCCATACTAACAGTAATAGCCACAACGGTGGGTCTTATAGCTTTGGATGCTGCCGTAAAGCCTCCGCCAACCGCTAAAGAACGCCGCAAAATCCGCATTTATAATGTTCACCCGACAAGAAAAGGCAAGAGCCAAACCGTATATTGGGCTGTCACGGCACTAACAGCTGCAATAGCCATATGGTCAACAACAGGCTTGCTGGGCTTCACACCGGCAATAATAGCCAGCGGAAGCATGCAACCCACGCTTAATCCGGGCGACATATCCGTGGTAGCCGCCACACCGGCGAAAGCCATCCAGGTAGGAGACATAATCCAATATAGAACAGCCCAAAACCAAGAAACGATCATCCATCGGGTGATATACAAATACGAGGCTGGAAGTGTAACATGGTTCATAACCCAGGGAGATGCCAATAAAGCCCCAGACAATCCAATAAGCGAACGCCAAGTAGCGGGTAAGGTAATATTCACGATACCGAAACTTGGCTGGGTTAGCATATGCATAAAAGAGTTCGCCGGTAACACTTACACATTTCTAACGGTTACACTGCCAAAAGCCCTAACAGAAGGTGCCGCATTTATATTGGTAGTAGGCATTCCTATAACAACAGCCCTAACCCTAACAGCATACACTTACCTTCTACTCACATATAAACAACACAAAAGAGGGAAAAATGCTAACAGTGTCGGTGTCAGCCCTAACTAAAAACAGCCGCTTTCATGGAAGAACAGCTAACAATAAATCCACAATTTTCCGAGCTGTAGCTTCAACCTCTTCGGACAAGCCTTCCCCAAAATCTGTTTTTTTAGGCTCTATTAGTAGTAGGGCTATTTTTGCGCCTACCGTTTTGTTGAGGTAGTCACAGAAAACCCGAAGTGGAAGCATATGGGTTGAAATTGCTGGAAAAACTCGAAGGTGCTCAGGCTTGACAAGCTTGCACTCGCCTGGCTCCAAGCTCATAACAGCGGCGTCAATGAGCAATACATGCGTAGGCTCAAAATCCGTAATCTCCTGAATAAAACTTTCAGGAACCGTTTCACACTCAATAAGCAAGACTTTTTCAGAAACTTTCCCTTGCAAGTCGCGGACAACCTTTACGCCAACAAAGTCATCCATACGAATAGGGTTGCCAATACCGGCGACAACAACCCTCTCAGCGTCAGAGAGCCAATCCTTCAACTTCTTCTCAAAAGAATTTTTCATAGGCAAAACTTCTTCTAAAAAAATAAAGGGGGAGTGGAGGCTTTATCTCTGCAACTTTTTAATGAGCTTTCCTTCTCTGTTATAGATTTCAACAGTTAGCGGCAGCTGTCCAACGGCAAAGTGGGTGGCGCATCCAAAACATGGGTCGTAAGCCCTAAAAGCCATCTCCACCATGTTGAGCAAGCCCTGGTCAACTTTGCCTCCGTGAATTAAGCCCTTAGCCGCATTCCTAACAGACATATTAATGGAGGGTGCATTGTTGACTGTGGCCACAATCAAATTAACATCCTTGATTAGGGCGTTTTCATCTAAGACATAATGGTGAATTAGTGTACCCCTTGCAGCCTCAACAACGCCAACGCCCTCACCGGGCTTGCCAGGCTTATTTCTCACATTAGTGCTAGTTATCTCTGGATCTTTAACAAGTTCAACAGCCCTCTCAGCCGCATACAACAATTCGATAAGCCTAGCCCAGTGATAAGCCAGCGTGGAGTGTACAGGCTTGCCGCCCAAGGTTTTATACATGCGCTCGTATTCGGCTTGGGCTAGTGGTGTTGCCATACCATCCGCCGCATTAAGCCTTCCAAGGGGACCGACACGGTATACGCCGCTGTCAGGGCCGTCTACAAAGCCCTTCCAACCTACCTTCTTCAAGTATGGCTGTTTCACGTAGGTCCATGGCTCCACGTGTTCGGCGATGTGCTCCAGATAGTCCTTTGCCTCAAACTTAACGAATTCCTTGCCATTTGGGTCTACAACACGTATTTTTCCATCGTAAAAGTTCACCTTGTTGTGTTCGTCTACCAAGCCCATATAGTAAGTCCGCAGGGTGTAGGCGTCGCTTTTAATTAGCTCAACGTATTTGGTGTTTTGTAAAACAATGTCGTGGAAAAGCTTCAAAGAGAACTTTGCAAACTCAACAGCGGAAGTTGCCATCCTTTCAATTTCCTGCCTATTCTCCTCGCTTAAGGGTTTAGAAATGCCGCCTGGCAAACCGCAGACCGGATGGGTGGCTTTCCCACCGATAATTTCGGTTATCCTTTGACCGTAAGCCCTATGCTTAATAACCTCCTTGGCGATGTCCAAGCCAGCCTTCTCAATAACCCCTAGAATATTGCGCTTCTCCGGCGGTGCATCTGGACCAACGACAAAGTCTGGACCGCCTAAATAGTAAAAGTGCAATGTGTGATCGTAAATGTAATAGCCGCAATACATGAGTTCACGGAGTTTTTTGGCTGCTGATGGCGGTTCAACATTAAAAGCGGCATCCAAAGCCTTTGTTCCAGCCATGTGGTGAGCCACAGGACAGACTCCACATATTCTGCTGGTTAGTAGGGGCATGTCCTCAGCTTTTCGTCCAATGCAAAACTTTTCAAAACCGCGCAGTTCCGGAATTTGTAAGTAGGCGTTTTCCACTTCGCCGGCATCGTTAAGGAATATGGCTATTTTCCCGTGACCTTCAAGCCTTGTGATAGGATCAATTATTATTTCTTTCATTCTCGGATCACCTTCCTCCGCAATATTGAGGCTGGTAAACCATACATGTAGAAGGTTCCAACGGGATCCTTAATCTGGTCTATAAGCTTTTCAACCTCTTCTTCAGTGTATTTCTCCTTCTCCTCCTCCAAGCCGAGAATGGAGGCTAAAGCGCTTATCATGGCTGCGCCCTGCTCTGGAGCGTTGGGGCATGGGCCGCCACAACCAGTGCATGGCATATCTGCCTTCAAGCATCTGGCTCCACAGCCACCCCTTGTAGCTGGTCCCATACAGATAATGCCCTGCTCAAGTAGGCACTTTTCCGGGTCTGGAGTCTTCTCGTAGACGCGGTATATCCGCGATATTTTCTTGTTCTCCTTCTTTTTGGGACACTCGTCGCAAACGGATTTTAATGGCGCTAAAACAGAGCCTTTAGGTGGAAGCTCGCCCTTAGCTATGGCTTCCAAAGCGAATAATGTGCGCTCCACAGCTGGTGGACAGCCCGGCACATAGTAGTCAACATCCACAGTCTGGTCTAAGGTTCGCACAGTGTCATAGAACTCTGGAATCTCCAATTCGCCCTCTTTAACCCGTACTTTCGGCTGTGGGAAAACCTTGTTAGGGTTGTTTGTTGAGAAGGTTTGGGCATAGACTTTTTCGAAGATCTCCTTCTTATTGTGGAGATTAGCCAATCCAGGAACGCCGCCGAGATGTGCACAAGCGCCATAAGCCACAAGAATCTTTGATTTTTGTCTCAACAGTTTAGCCATATGCTCTTGTTCGCTGTTGCGGATTCCACCATTAAAGAAGCAAACGTCAATGTATTTGTCTGGCATGGCCTCAACATCTTTATATTTGATATCCATGGCAACAGGCCAAAACACGATATCTGCGATCTGCACAACATCCAAGATTTTCTCATTGATATCTAAAACAGCTATTTCGCATCCACCGCAGCTTGCCGCCCAATAAAAGGCGAATTTCAATTTTTGTTTCGTCATAATTTCACCACCTCATTTTATCTTATTTAATAACTCTGTGGGTTTTATTCTAAGCTCGTTTAGGGCTAGCTCGTCTGGTGAGAAGCCCATGGCTAAACCAAGCAGTTGCGGGTAGTGGAGGACCGGTATGTTGAATTTTTCGTTGAAGGCCCTTTCTATGCGGGGCTGGTTTAGGTCAAACATTATGTGGCAGAAGGGGCAGACAGTAATAAGTGCTTGGGCGCCAACAGCCCGCACATGCTCTAGTTTTTCCTTAGCCATCTGGAAGGGAACATCCTCATTAACGCCTATTATCGGGTTTCCACAGCATTCAGTTTCATCCATGTAGTCTAGACATTCAGCACCCGTAACTCTAATTAGCTCCTTCAGAGTTGCCGGATTTTCAGGGTCGTCCCGCCCCACATATTTGCGGGGCCTTAAAACGTGGCATCCGCTGTGTTGGGCTACACGAATGCCAACGAGAGGTTTTGCAACAGCGTTTTTTATTCGCTCGTATCCCACGTCCTCTGAGAGCACGTAGATTAGGTGTTTAACCTCTGTTGTACCTTTAAACTCCATGCCAACCTCTTTCAAGTAACTGTTAATCTTGTCCCGAAGCTTCTTGTCCTCTTTTAAGAGTTTGTTGGTTTCGTTTAGGCTGCAGAAGCATCCGTTGCAGAGCGTCATTATGGGTAAGCCGGCCTTTTCCGCTATGCATAGGTTTCTCGCCGCTAATGTTAGCATTAGTTCGTGATTTATAACATCCATTGGGTAGCCGCAGCAGTTGTATTCTGGCATTTCAACAATTTCCACGTCAAGTTTAGCGAGAACTTTTCTGGCTGAAATCTCGTAGCTTGAAAGCCTATATGGGATTACACAACCCGGAAACAACAAATACTTGGGTTTGCTCATTTGCTCTCCACCTTTGCAAAAGTTTGAACCTTTTCGAGCAGGTTCGCTGATCCTGTGACTTCAAAAATCTTCATAACCTCTTTAACGTTTGGTTTTGGCAGTGGTGGCAGTCCCTGTTCAACCCTTTTTTGAAGCCTTGACTCCGGAATCTCGTAAACAAAGCCGCTTTTCATGAGGTTTGTGGCCAACTCCTTGTAAACCAGTGGTAGAATGTTTTTGTCTGCAACCGCCATGTTCCGCAAGGCGCGTACTATACCGGCGATTTCAACGCCTTGGGGACAGTGGTCCACACATGTGAAACATGATGAGCAGAGCCACAAAGCCTTATCCAACAAAAGCCTATCCTTCAAGCCCAACTGGACCATGCGGGCTATTCGGCGCGGCCTGTAAAACTCGCTGAATCTGGCGATGGGACAGTCGGCTGTACATGTTCCACATTGGAAGCAAACCATCACTTTTTCTGCGCCATGAATCTTGCTCATTTTATACTTGAACTTTGGATCAAGCTCTTCAGCCTTAATCACCGGCGGAACATATTCACAAGCTTCACTTTTTGTTTCGCTCATCTTTTCTCCTCCATCTTCAACGGGTTTGGACCAAGCTTCTTAATTTGTTCAACCATGTCTCGGACTACGGCTGCGAATTTGTCTCCTTCGCTGGCGGAGACCCATTCCAGCCGTACACGCTCAGGTTCTATCCCAAAATCTTTAAGCACCTTCTTTAATAGCGTTACCCTTCTCAAAGTCTTAAAATTACCACTTAAATAGTGGCAGTCGGATGGTAGGTGGCATCCAGCCACTAGGACGCCGTCAGCACCGTTTTTTAGGGCCTCAAGGATGAAGGCTGGGTCTATTCTTCCACTACACATGACACGGATAACTCGGATGTTTGGTGGGTATTGGATGCGGCTTACACCGGCTAGGTCTGCACCTGCATAGGCACACCAGTTACACAGGAAGCCAACAATTTTTGGTTCAAAATCCTTTTGAGCTTCTGTCATTTGGCTGCCACCTCCATTTCTCTCAGCATTGCCCTAACTTGGGCTAGTATTTCTTCTGTTGTGAAGTGGCCGAGGGTTATGGCTTTTGTTGGACATGCTGTTCCACAGACTCCGCAGCCCTTGCATAGGGCTTCAATAACGTGGGCGACTATTTTGCCGTTTTTCTCTTTCATTTCAATCGCGCCGTATGGGCATAGAAATTCACAGATTCTACATCCACTACATAAATCTTCATCTACACTTGCCACAATTCCTTCCATTTCAAGGGCTTTCTTCGACAATATTGTGGCTGCCCGCGCTGCAGCCGCACATGCTTGGGAAATACTCTCATCAATGAACTTTGGCGAGTGAGCCATGCCGCATAGGAAAACGCCGTCTGTCTGGAAGTCAACTGGGCGTAGCTTCATGTGAGCTTCTAGGAAGAATCCATCCTTTGTCAGCGGCACTTTTAGCATTTCGGCTATGCGCTTGTTGTCAGGGTTCGGAATGGTTGCAGCGCTTAAAACCACGTAATCTGGCTCTAACTGGACTTCTTGCTTTAGCACCGGCTCGTAGAAAGTTACTTTTAGCTTGCCGCCCTCCTTCGTGACTTTTGGCTTCCTATTATCAGAATAGTTTATGAAGATGACTCCTTTTGCTGCAGCTTCTCGGTAATATTCCTCCTTAAAGCCGTAACTCCTAACATCTTTGTAAAGAACATAGACATCAGCATCTGGGTTTAACTCCTTAATTTTTAAGGCGTTTTTAATGGCTTGCCCACAGCATATTCGCGCGCAGTTGGGGCGTTCCTCATTTCTGGCGCCGACGCATTGAATCATGACGACTTTTTTGGCTTTAAATTCTCCTTTGGCTATTTTTTCCTCCAACTCGTGCTGGGTCATGACGCGGGGGTCTTCACCATACAAATACTCTTTTGGCTTATACTCAACAGCGCCTGTTGCAACAATGACTACACCATGTTCCACTTCTTTTTCTTCGCCGTTGCTCAGCCTTATTTTTGATTTGAAGTTTCCTACAAAACCGCTTACCTCAACAACCTCTGCGCCTAAATAGACGTGGATAAGCTTGTTCTCCGTAACAGCTTTGACAAGCCTCTGTAGGTGCTTTTGTGGATCCTCGCCTTCAAGCAAATAATAGATTTTCCTCAAGTGTCCGCCAAGCTCTTTCTCGCGTTCAACAAGGTGAACTTCGAAGCCTTGATTAGCCAGTTCCAGCGCCGCTGTCATCCCTGAAACTCCGCCGCCAATAACAAGTGCTACTGGGGTGACGTTTACCGTTGGATTCTTTAATGGTTTTAAGAGCCTCGCCTTTGCGACAACTGAGCGGACAAGGTCCTTTGCCTTTTCAGTAGCCTCGTCTGGCTCGTGCATGTGCACCCAGCTGCATTGGTCGCGGATATTCGCCATCTCAAACAAGTAGGGGTTTAAGCCTGCTTCCCGGACAGTCTCCCTGAAAAGCGGCTCATGAGTTCTGGGTGTGCAAGAAGCCACAACAACACGGTTTAGATTATATTCTTTAATCTTCTCTCTGATCCTTTTTTGGGTGTCATCCGAGCATGTGTAAAGGTTGTCTTCAGCATAAACAACGTTTGGAAGTTTCTTGGCATATTCAACAACTTCTGGAACCCGAACTATGCCGCCGATGTTTATGCCGCAGTGGCATATGAAAACCCCTATGCGGGGCTCCTCTTGGCTTACGTCCTTTTCGGGAGGATACTCCTTAACCGTGATAAGCTTACCCCGTTCTGGAGCTATTATTGCCATAGCTTTTGCCGCGGCACCACTTGCTTGAGCAACGCTTTCTGGAATATCCTTCGGCGAACTGAAAGCTCCACAAACGTATATGCCGGGCTTTGAAGTTTCCAGAGGCGTGAATGTGTTTGTTTCGCAGAAGCGGTATTTGTTAAGCTTTATTCCGAGAGCCTTAGCCAATTTCTCCACGTCTTTAGGCGGCTGCATCCCTGTGGAAAGTACAACCATGTCAAACTCTTCAATTCTTGGAGTTTCATCCTCACCCACATAGTGAACAAGCAAGTTGCCGGACGCTGGGTCTTCGGTTATGCTGGCAACCCTTGAACGAACAAAGCGTATGCCATACTCCTCTTGGGCACGCTTATAGTAGGCGTCAAACTCCTTGCCGTAAGCTCTTATGTCCATGTAGAAAATTGTGCAGTCCAACTTTGTTGGCACATGCTCCTTGGCTATGATGGCCTCTTTAATGCTATACATGCAACAAGCGGCAGAGCAATAATTGTTCCCAAGCTGGGCATCACGGGAGCCGACACATTGGACGAAGGCAATTTTCCGCGGGATTTCACCGTCTGAAGGTCTTAAAACTATTCCGCCATAAGGTCCGGAAGCGCTTAGGATACGTTCGAACTCTATGCTTGTTACAACGTTTGCATATCGCCCGTAACCATACTCGCTTTTTAGTCTTGCATCGAAGGGTTCAAAGCCAGGTGCCAAAATCACTGCGCCAACGTTTAATACTATCTCGCTGTCCTTCTGGTCGTATTCAACAGCATTTGCTTTACAAACTTCTTGGCATGTCCTACAACCGATGCATTTTTCACGGTCTATTTTGAAGCGTAATGGAACAGCTTGTGGAAATTCCACGTATACGGCGCTTCTGTCTGTTAAGCCCTTATTGTAGGTGTCTATGGCTTCAACTGGACATTTTTGTGCACAAAGCCCGCAGCCATTGCATTTTTCTTCGTTTATGTAGCGGCTTCGTTTTCGAATCTTAACTTCGAAGTTTCCAGCTTCCCCGCTTAAACCAAGCACTTCGCTGTTCGTAATTAGTGAAATGTTGGGATGCCTTCCGGCGGCAACAAGCTTAGGAGCCAAAATGCACATGGAACAATCGTTTGTTGGAAAAGTTTTGTCAAGCTGAGCCATAACGCCGCCTATGCTTGGCGACTGGTCAACCATGTAAACTTTAAAGCCTGAATCAGCCAAATCTAAAGCAGCTTGTATTCCAGCCACGCCGCCGCCAACAACGAGGACTGCGCCAACCCTTTTATCCGCCATTTTATCGCACCTCCAAAGCTTTATACAAGGGTGTGTAACCTTCAACTCTGTCAAGGGCTATCATGCCCTTCCGCCGCATGTTTGTTATATGCCTCAAAACAGCGGAGGGCTTTATTCCAAGGATTTGGGCTAACTCCTTAACGGAGCGAGGCTTAGTCCTTGTCAAGTAGTGGATTTTGTAGCGGATGAACTCATCCCTAACAATATCATCCAACAAGGCGTCAAACTCCTCCTCCGAGATTTTCTCGCCGTAAGCGTTCATGAATTCTGTTAGCTCTTCCTCCCTCCCCAGCAAGACGCGCAGTCTAAAGGCTGAAGCCGCCTCTTTAGCCGCTGTAAGATTGGCTATAATTTCCTCCCTGCTGAGCTGAGAATTTCCAAGCTTCCAAACCTCTTCGGAAAACTCTTTGGCGTAATGGCTGAAGCTTTTGTCTTCTAATGGCGAAACCAGCAAAAGCTTTAACCTTTCAGACTCTAGTCCAACCAAAGCCAGCAACTTCTTTAACATTTTAACCGCACGTTCAGCGTGGAGGTTTCCATCAATAAAGTGGCAGTCTGGAGGTTTGCACCCAACAAGCATTACGCCTTCAGCTCCATTGGCAAAAGTTTCTAAAACGAGTGCTGGATCCATTCTTCCAACGCACATGACGCGGATAACGTTGACGTTGTATGGAATACGCATCTCTTCCTCACAGAAGGTCCAATTACATATGAAACAAACAATCTTTGGTGGGTTTGATTCCATTCATGTCACCTCTCCAAGGCTGTTAAAACCATTGTCAGAACCTGCTCGTCGGAGAGCTTCTTCATGGTTATGGCTTTCTCTGGGCAACGCGCCGCGCAGAGTCCGCAGCCTTTGCAAAGCTCCTCATCCACTTGGGCTACGCCTTTCTCATTCTTTTTAATAGCGCCTACAGGGCAGATAATTGCGCAGACGTTGCAGCCTACACATTTGCCCTCATCAACAATAGCCTTGTCCCCCTCACACAAGTCCATGCTTGCGAGGCATTCTGCACAAGGTCCACATCCGAGACAGCGGAAAGCCTCAAATCTAGCTTGACGCTTCAGCTTTTCAAGGTACTCTTTTGCTTCTTCAAAACTTAAGTGAGGTTTCTCTATTGGGGCATCATACCTACGCTCCTTCTTACCGAGCAGACGCCAATCCTTAACCCATGTTGTCTCCTTAATCTTTTCTTCCTCCCTATTCTTCCTCAAGTCCTCACCCCTCAAGTAACGGTGTATGGAAACGGCTGCACGTTTTCCAGCACCAACAGCTTCAATGATGCTTGCCGGACCGGTTGCGACATCTCCACCAGCAAAAACGCCTGGAACATTAGTTTCCAATGTTAGTGGGTCCACTTGCAATGGTGGTCCCCGTTTTTCCTTGCTCATAAGCTCCGGCGGCAAAATTGAAGTTTCAACAATCTGTCCGAGAGCTGGGATAACCATGTCCACCTCATATTGATGTTCTGAAAAGGCTATTGGAATTGGGCGTCTCCTTCCGCTTTCGTCAGGCTCGCCTAAGCGCATTCTTAGACATTCAACAGCCTTGACTCTTCCATTTTCGCCTATAATCTGTTTAGGAGCCACTAAGAAATAGAACTTTATTCCATCTTTTTCGGCAAGTTCCACTTCATGTGGGAGCGCCGGCATTTCCTCTCGAGAACGCCTATAGAGAATCATAACCTCTTTGGCGCCGAGCTTTTTAGCCGTCCTTGCGGCGTCTATGGCTGTATTGCCGCCGCCGATAACAGCCACTCTTTCGCCAACCGCAATTTTCTTTCCTAAAGCTATTGCCCTTAAGAAGTCAACAGCGTTTATTACGCCTTCCAAGTCTTCGCCGGGCACATTCAACTTCATTCCGAGCTGTGTGCCAATAGCGAAGAAAATCGCCTTATAACCGTCTCTTTTCAAGCTTTCAATGGTTATGTCTTTTCCAAATTCAACGCCGGTTTTGATTTCAACTCCTATGTCCTTAATGTAGGCGATTTCATTTGCAACAACAAACTTTTCCAGACGGAAGTCTGGTATACAGTAGCGCATCATACCTCCGGGCTCCGCCATGCGCTCAAAAACCGTAACAGGATAGCCTAACTTTGCAAGTTCGTAGGCTGCTGTCAACCCAGCCGGTCCAGCGCCGATTATGGCTATTTTTTCGCTGTACTTTTTGGGGACTGGCTCGGCGACCACCCTTCCTTGTTCGCGTTCGATGTCTGCCACGAGCCTTTTTAATGCGCGTATAGCCACTGCTTGGTCAAGGTTAACACGTGCGCATGCATCTTCACATGGGCTAAAGCAGACCCTTCCACAAATGGCTGGGAAAGGCATATCCCTTCTTATGACTTCAACGGCTTCCTTGAACTTGCCCCTCTGGATAAGAGCTACATAAGCTTGAACATTGACATGTGCTGGACATGCTGCTCGACATGGAGGTAGTTTCCTAATTTCCTGTGAAAGTTTTTCCGTCAATATCATCAGCCTTCTTAGAAGCTAATTTAATTGTTGGTTCCAATATATTAAGGCATTCAAATCAAACTTGACATAATCATAACATAAAAATTTTAACATAGAAAAAGGGGGAATTGAAGGGATTTATTCGCGGAGTCTTCCTTCAAGCTTGCTAACCCACTTGTTATACTCCCTAGAGCTTAGAAGACTCTTCAGCTCCTCCTCAAGCGTCAGCGAGTTTTTAGGTTTAATTTCGATTATCCAGCCTTCGCCGTATGGGTCCTCATTCACCAGGTATGGTTTATCCTTTAATTTCTCATTAACCTTAACAATTTTGCCGCTTACAGGAGCATATAAATCAAACATAAACATCCATGTTTCGGCCACACCGAAGGGCTCCATTTTAGCTATTTCTTTCCCAACGGGTTCTGTCATGATGTTGGCGATGCCTTTGAGATGTCTCTGGGCGTAATCTGAAACACCTACGCGGATGTTTCCTTCAGGAGTTATCTGCGCCCATGTGTGCTTCGGCGTGTACAGCAGCTGTTCTGGTATTGCTAAAAGCTCTTCACGTTTTGCGACTGGGATTCCTTCAGCCCGCATCAGCTCCTCTAAGCGAAGCCTTATTGCTTCTGAAACAAACTCTGATATACTTCTGTACCGTCCTGTTCTGAGGAGTCTTTCAATCTCCTTTATTAGCTCTTGCCTTATGCTTACGGTTTTCCATTCAGACATTTTACATCAACCTCCTTTACATCTGCGTGATATATAGAGCAAAGCGAAAGATATATATCTAACGTAAATAGAAAATATAGAATAAGTAAATGTGTTAAAGTAAATACTATAAATAGAGGGAAGCCTTTGGAAATTAGAAAAGTTCAAAGAGTAGGCCACTCAACAATGACAATTTCGCTTCCAAACGAGTGGATTAAAGAACACGGCATAAAACCAAGAGACCTCCTATTCATAATACCTGAAAGGGACGGCTCCCTAAAAATAATGCCGAGGCATATAGCCCAAAAAGAGGAGGCCGAGGAATACATAGTGAATGCTGATGCATGTGATGAACCTGGAATGCTTGAAAGAATTATTGTTGGAAGCTATATTCTTGGGCGAGATGTTATACGGGTAATTTCCACAAGTCGTATTAGTAGAAACCACGTGGATGAAGTGCGGAGAATAGTTCAAAAGCTTATTGGGCTTGGCATTCTTGAAGAGACCCCTAAAAGCATACTTTTACAGTGTTCCATAGACTCTACAAAGTTTAAGCTTGACATGCTCATACGGAGGCTTGCTCTCATAGCGTCAACAATACTTTCTGAGGCAATGCAAGGCTTTAAGGAGAAAAAATATGAGATTGTGGAGGAGGCCATAGCCAGAGAAGATGAAGCGGACAAAATCTATTATTTGGCGGTGCGTTTACTTCTTTCTGCACAAGTGAAGCCGGCCATTGCTGAAGAGGTTGGCATGGTTGATGTGCTTTTCATACCGGCTGCCAGGCTTATACTTCAGTATTTAGAGTTGGTTGCGGATTACTCTGAAGACATGGCCAGAGAAGTTCTTGAAATGGAGATTTATAGGAATAGGATTCCCAACGATGTTGTTGACCGAATATTCCATTTAAGTGAGCTGACCCAGACAATTCTTCAGAAATCTATTGAATGCATTTTCACAAGGGATTTGAAGGTTGCAAACCAGCTTTTAGAGATGATAAAAGTGCTTGAAGTAGACTCGAATAGGCTTATGAGAGAAGCCCCAGAAATCCCCTACATTCGCTCCATTCTATCGTGCCTAAGCAAAATTGCCGACAAAGGCGCTACAATAGCTGAAATAGCCATAAACAGAGCTCTAGAAGATCCGGGCAAGTATGTTGGCGATGTTGTTCGGGCAGTTAAGCACGTCAGAACTTTGCCTTTGACTATTGGAAAGAAATAGCTTTCAAAAGCATAATTCACGATTCAGCCATGCTTAGAATAAACAAGGTTAAATAGGATGAAATGTAATAATATTTTAGAGGAAGACGTCATGAGTGATGATTTTGAAGAAGTTTTAAGGAATATAGACGTCTTCTGCAAAGTTTTAGCTAAAAAACTGGTGGAAAGCCTTAAAGAAGAGGAGATTGAAGGAGAAAACCCCTTAGAGCCCATGGAAAGGCTCATCAAGAAAAAGTATGTTATTGAGGAAAGGTTTCAGGAAAGCCCAACTACAAAACACTTTATTCCGCTGCCCCATATTGAAGAGCCCTTAATAGACATTTTTGAAGATGAAAATTATGTTAAAGTTTTAATGCAGTGTCGCTGCAGGGACCAGCGGGTAACAGTTAATAAGTTTGATGATGGCTTACAGATATGCCTAGAAAACACGTGTTGGAAACTTAACCTCCCACTCCATGAGTTGCAAGTTGAAAACATAATTATGAAGTGTAACAATAATAGGGCTTTAGAGGTTGAGATTCCAAAGCTCAAGGCAACTTTGGACTATAGAAGTTAAGTTGTGAAGCGTTAAACAGCCACGCCCTTCTGTTTAATCCTCCGCCGACAAGCCTCCTCCTCAGCACATTTCGCACAAGTGTAAATAACGTCAAACTCACTTTTACTTGGGTTTTCGGGATTCACTATAAATACAAAGCATTCCTCGCCCTTTTTTATGATTCCGCCGCAGCAGAAGCATTTATGCTCTTTAAGGGCTGTGATTTTCATTTCGGCGTCCTCAAAACCATATGCCGTATCTTCGGCTTTTAACACTTTCTAACAATAATTGAAAGAAAAGTTGTTAAAAAGTTTGTAAAGGCGTTTCAGCCGATCTTTTCCAATATTTTATCCACTTTTACTTTGTGGAAGTCTAATGCGAGTTCTTTTGGCTCTACTCCTAGGCTTAGGCTCAACAGCTCAGCGTAATGGATTATAGGCATGTTGTACTCTTCCTTGTAAGTGGTTTTTATCAGCACTTGTCCAAGGTCGAGAGTTAGGAAGCAGAAGGGGCATAGGGTTGATATGCAGTCCGCTCCAGCATTGTAGGCGTTTACGATTTTGTCTCTCGCTATGGCTAAGGCCACATCGTCTGCGTAACCCCTGAGGAGTCCTCCGCAGCATCGCAACTTATTCTTATATGGTATGCTTTTGGCTCCTAAAGCCTCTATTAGGGTGTCAAATATGCGGGGACGTTCCGGGTCATCAAAGCGTAGGAGTTCGCTTGGGCGCAGTAGGTGGCATCCTGAGAAGGCGGCTACCTTTAGGTTGTTTAATGGTTTTGTTATGCTTTGTTTTAGGCGGTTTAAGCCTATGTCGTTCATTAAAACTTGTAGGTAATGCCTAACCTCTTTTGTTCCTCTAAACTCCTTGCCAGCGTTAGCCAAAATCTTGTTCACTTTTTCGCGTAGTTCTGGCTTTTCTTTTAGGAGGCGGTTTGCAATTGTTAGGGATTCAAAGCATCCAGTGCAGAGCGTGATTATGTTTAGGTCTGCTTCTTCCGCGAGGCATATGTTGTAGGCTGCTATTGCAAGGCTTGTTTCCAGATCTATGGATTGAAGCGGCGGCGGAGCACAACATGTTGTTCCCTCCATGTCTACGAGTTCTATTCCAAGCTTTGTTAGAGCTTTTCTCGCTGCAAGTTCGTAGTGGGGTTGACGGGCTGGTATTGTGCAGCCCAAAAACAATGCGTAACTTGTCATTGAGGCACACCTTCCTTCTTAAAAATGATTTTGTCGAAGCCTGTCGCCGCCAGAATCTTTTTGAGGGCTTCCATGTTTGTTGGCTTCAGTGGTGGCAACCCATATTCAGCTCTTTTCTTTTCCAAGAATTTTGATATTGGAGCTAGACGTCCTTCGCTTATGAGCCCGGTGGCGAATTCTGTGTATATGGCCGGTATGTTTCCCTCATGGATGGCTATGTTTCTTAAAGCGTATATAACATCTGCAATCTCAACTTTTTGGGGGCAGCGTTCCTGGCAGTTGTAGCATGAGGCGCAAAGCCATATGGAGTCGCCTTTAAGGACTTCGTCTCTTTGCCCTAGTAGGGCTAGCCTTATTATTTGGCGGGGGTTGTAGCGTTCTGTTGTTCTTGCGACTGGACATGTGCTGGCGCATGTTCCACATTGGTAGCAGCGGGTTATTGTTTCCCCGCCGAGTCTGCTTGTTATCTCCCTTGTAAAGTCGAGAGGTTTTTCTCCAGCCATTTTGGCTCCTCCATGAATCCTCGTTTTTAGCTAGGCTAGTTGGAGTAAGCCTAGCTTTTCCACCCTTTCGGTCATGGCTTTGGCTGCTTCTGCGAATTTGTCGCCTTCTATGAAGACTAGGTTAAACATTTCAAGTCTTTCTGGTTCTATGCCGTAGGCTTGGAGAAGCATCCTCGCCATTTCCACTTTCTTCTGGGCTTTTTGGCTTCCAACCTCGTAATGGCATCCGTCGGGCTTGCAGCCCACCACCATAACGCCTTGGGCTCCAGCTTTAAAGGCTTCGAGAATATGCTGGATTTGGATTATGCCCGTGCATGGAACCCGCAACACTCTAACGTTGGCAGGGTAGCTCATCATACCCATTCCAGAAGAGTCTATCGCTGCGTGGCCGCATTCTGAACAGCTAAAGGCCAACACTAGCGGTTTAGAAGTACCATTAATGGATAACAGCGCCTTTATTTGAGCTGATATTTGGCTTGGCTTTAGGTGGCGAAGCTCTATAGCGCCCACAGGGCATGTACCAACACACACTCCGCAGCCCTCGCACATGAGTTCTGAAACCTTGGCAACAAAGTGGCCATTGCCTTTCGGCTCAAGAGTTATAGCGTTGTATGGGCATGTCACCGGACAGAATTGACAATTGCCACAATAATCCTCGTTTACAACGGCCACTTTCAAATCCTTGACTATTTTGCCATTCATGAGGAATTTGGCTGCTTTAACAGCCGCTGAATGGGCATGGAGCGAAGCTGTTGGGGCGTCCTTCGGGAAGACAGCGCCTCCGCAGATAAATATGCCTCTCCTCTTTGTTTCAGTCGGCCTAAGCTTTGCGTTATACTCCTTAAAGAAGCCGTCTTGGTCCAGCTCTATGCCTAGGATTTGCGCCAACTCCTTTGTGTCTTCGGATGGAACCATGGCTGTGGCCAAAACCACTAGGTCTGCTTCCAATTCCATAAGTCTTCTCAAAAGCTCGTCTTCAACTTCTACAATCAGCGTGTTTGTAGCTGGATCGTGGATTATTTCGGATGGTCTTCCCTTAACAAATTTCACACCCATTTCCCTTGCTTTCTCATAATAATATTCGTGTTCCCTGCCTGTTGTTCGGATGTCTATGTAGCATATGGTCACGTCGGCATCTGGAAAAGCCTCCTTAATTAGTGTGGCATGCTTCAATGAAATCATGCAGCAAATACTTGAGCAGTAGGGGTTCCAACGTCGATCCCTTGAGCCAACACACTGCACAAAGACAATACGTTTTGCTGGTTTTCTATCCGATGGTCTAACGGGGATTCCGTTTGTGGGACCGAAAGAGTCCAGCATCCTCGCCAATTCCAGATGTGTTATTACGTCTGGATATTCGCCGTAATGATACTCCTTTATGACGCTTGGGTCGTATTCGCGGAAACCGGTAGCCACAATGATGCTTCCAACGTTTAGCGACACTTGTTCAAGCTTCTGGTCTAGATTGATGGCTTTTGTTGGGCAAACCTCAACGCATTTCCCGCATTCATGGAATTTGCAAGCTTTGGCGTCTATGGCGTAGGCTGGCGGATAAACCAAAGGCTTGTTTATGTAGATGGCTTTCCTTTTTGTGAGTTTAGCGTTATATTCGTCTGGGACCTCAACTGGGCAGACGCTTGTGCATAAGTCGCATGCCACGCATTTTTTCTCGTCCACGTAGCGGGGTTTACGCTCAACAGTCACCTTAAAGCTTCCTGGGCTGCCTTCCACCTTCACGACTTTGGCGTTTGTCAAAATGTTTAGGTTTGGAATCTCCGAAAAGCCTGAGCGGTAAACACATTTCCTCGATGTCTGGGTTACAGTTTTTAGGTCTGTGGCTGGGGATTGAATGCATATGGCACAGTCGTCTGTTGGGAAGAAACGAACAGCTTTAGCAGCCAAGCCGCCTAGGAAGGGCTCCTTCTCAACAAGATAAACTTGGAAGCCCATGTCAGCTAAATCTTCGGCTGCTTGCATTCCAGCTATTCCGCCGCCAATAACGAGGACGGATTTTACGGCTGGAAATTCGGCTTTCTCTATTGGTTCTAGAAGTTTGGCTTTTTCTATGGCTGCTAGAAGCATTGCTTTCGCTTTTTCGGTAGCCTCTTTTGGCGTGTCCCTATGGGGCCATGCACAATGGTCTTTAAGGTCTAAAACCTCCACTAAATGCGGATTGAGTCCAGCCTCTTCAACGGCCTTTGCAATGACTATTTCGCTTATTTTTGGAATCGTTTCTGCGACGACGACACGGTTTATCTTCTTGGTTTTTACAGCGTCTATTATGGTTTTTAGGCCTTCACCCCGCCAGAACTCGCTTCCTCTAGCGACGAGAGTTACCCCTTGAACAGCCTTAACAAAATTTGTCAAGGCTTCGAAATCTAGGATTTTTGCTATTTGCCCGCCACAATCGGATAGGAAGACTCCAACTTTTGCTTCTTCAATGGCTTTCACTTTTACCTCCCTCCTTTTTCTCCTTCCAACTTTACCTTTTGATTTTTTGGATGAGCCTCTTCTCGCTGTCATAAATTTCCACCTCCAAAGGCATTTGACCAATGGCAAAATGGGTGGCGCACGCGAAACACGGGTCATAAGCCCTAAAGGCCATTTCAATCATGTTTAATATGCCATCTGTAACCTTGCCCTTTTTGATTAGGCCTTTGGCTGCATCTCTAATTGACATGCATATGCTTGGAACATTATGCGTTGTAGCCACGATTAGGTTGACTTTCTTTGCTAGGGCGTTCTCGTCCAACTGGTAATGGTGGATAAGCGTCCCACGGGCAGCTTCAACTATGCCTACACCTTCTCCTGGTTTGCCGGGTTTATTGCGTATGTTTTTGCTTGTTATCTCCGGGTCTGTCACAAGTTCTAAGGCGCGTTCGGCCGCGTACAAAAGCTCAATAAGCCTTGCCCAATGGTAAGCCAGCGTGTTATGGACTGGTTTTCCACCTAATGTGGCGTACATGCGCTCGTATTCAGCTTGGGCTAGGGGTGTTGCCATGCCATCCGCCGCATTAAGCCTCCCCAGAGGGCCGACTCTGTAGACACCGTTTTCCACTCCATCCACGAAACCTTTCCAGCCAACTTTCTTCAAGTATGGAAGCTTGACGTAGGTCCACGGCTCAACGCGTTCCTCTATAACGTCTAGGTATTCTTTAGGCGAGAATTTGACAAACTCATTTCCGTTGGGGTCGACTACGCGGACTTTTCCGTCGTAGAAGTTTACCTTGTTGTTTTTGTCCACCAAGCCCATGTAATAGGTTTTAAGCGTATAAGCCTCGCTTTTAATTAGGTTCACGTAATCTGTGTTTTTTAGCACTATATCGTCGAAGAGTTTCAGTGAGAATTTGGCGAATTCTAAGCAGCTTCTAACCATACGCTCGATTTCTTGACGTTCCTCCTCTGAAATTGGCCTTGCAAACCCGCCTGGTATACATGCGCTCACCGGATGGGTTGCCTTTCCACCCAAAATTTCAGTTATCTTTTGACCGTAGGCCCTATGCTTTATGACTTCCTTGCCTATTTCTAGGCCTGCTTTTTCAATAACGCCTAAAACGTTGCGCTTTTCTGGTGGCGCATCCGGCCCCACCACGAAGTCTGGTCCACCCAGATAGTAGAAGTGGAGTGTGTGGTCATATAGGTAGTAGCCGCAGTACATGAGTTCGCGGAGTTTTTTGGCTGGTTCTGGCGGTTCAACATTGAAGGCGGCGTCTAGGGCTTTGGCGCTTGCCATGTGATGGGCAACTGGGCATACGCCACATATGCGGGGCGTTATTATTGGTAGGTCTTCAGCCCTGCGGCCTTCACAAAACTTTTCAAAGCCTCTAAGTTCTGGAACTTGGAAGTAGGCTTCGTCCACGTCACCCTCTTCGTTAAGGAATATGGTTATTTTTCCGTGGCCCTCCAGCCTCGTGATTGGGTTTATGACAATCTCTTTCATTTGCGCATCACCTTTCTCTTTAGAATTGAGTTAGCCAGAGAATACTTATAGAAGGTTCCAACAGGGTCAACGACTTGTTGGATGACTTTCGGGTCTATGGCTATGGAGGCGAAGGCGCTTATCATGGCTGCGCCTTGATCTGTCACACGGGGTGCTGGTCCGCCGCATCCGGTGCATGGTATGTTC
>JAWAZO010000003.1:0-54501 GCA_038817565.1 Bathyarchaeia archaeon | reverse complement strand
TTGAAAGGAGAAAGTGTTGTGCAAGTGAATATTTCCGGAAAAATTAAAGCCTTAGATTTCGTGTTTGAGAACTCACCAGTTAAGGTTATTGCCAACCGCAACTGCCCAGAAATTAGGCTGGCAGGATTAACCGTCGGCCCATTTGAGGAAGGAAACGAGTACGAGGTTATGTATTGGGTTGCGAGGGAGCTTGAAAAGTTTGGCGTTGTACGTTTCAGAACCGAGGAGTTGCTTGATTCGGCTAAGCTTCACAAGATTCACTGGAAAGAGCGGGTTCAAACAGCTGGACAAATTTCAGAGCTTCCGAAGGACTTTTATCCCAAACTCCGCAGGTACCTTAACGGGCTAAAAGAAGAAACTATTAGACACCCGGAGAAAATGCGGGAATATGAGAAGGCGAAACAGTTGGCACTGGACATTTTAAACTTGAGATTAAAGAAAATTGTTTCTTTGGCTTCTGCTCCAGCCCAAACCGAGCATGTTTTAAGGAACCTTACAGCAGAGGAAAGGCTCCTATACGAGCAAATTTATAGACTTATCAATAGGTGGAAGGCTCAAATGTTTGAACAGGAAAGCGAGGGAGGCATGAAAGAGGAATGACCGAGGAGCTGGAAGTAATAGACCCGCAAGAGCGCTTTCTAGAACTCTTTAAAACAGAGAAATATCGCCAGAGAATCTCCCAGTTGGCTGTTTCTGGAAAAACATCGCTAATAGTTGAATTTGAAGATATCCTTACATTCGATCATAAACTCGCAGACCAGCTTCTAGAGAAACCAGACGAATACTTGAGGCATGCGGACAACGCGGCTCAAAACCAGTTGGCCATAGAGGCTCCGGAATACGCGGAAAAACAGAAAATAACTGTCCGGATTGTCAGGTTGTTGGAGCCTACACCTCTACGGAAACTGGGTGCGGCCCACATTGGAAAATTAGTGATGATTGAAGGCATAGTTGTCCGTTCAACGCCAGTCCGGCCTATGGTGATGCGGGCAGCCTTTAAATGCAGAGGATGCGGAAACATAACATACGTAGACCAGACGGGCCCATTTCTTAAAGCGCCTTTTGCATGTGCTGACCCCTCTTGTAGGCGTAAGGGACCCTTCGACTTTGTTCAAGAAGAATCAACTTTCATAGATTCGCAAGACCTCCGCATACAAGAACGTCCAGAAGACCTCCCACCTGGACAGCTTCCTCGCACATTACATGTTAAACTTGTTGGAAGCGAAATTGTCGATGTGGCAAGACCGGGCGACCACGTTTCAATAGTTGGCATAGTCCGTGCTGCAGCTCCAACCATGCCTAAAGTTGGAAAACTTCGCACATTTGTTTTGCATTTAGATACAAACTCTATCGAAGTTTTAGGAAAAGAGCCAGAAGCAACCCTTCCTTCGCCTGAAGAGGAGAGGCAGATTCTTGAGCTGGCAAAGGACCCGTGGATACATAGGAAAATAATAAACTCTATTGCACCTTCGATTTACGGCTACGAACATGTTAAAGAGGCGATAATGTATCTTCTCTTCGGCGGTGTTCCTAAGACGCTTCCAGACATATCAATAAGGGGCGAGCTAAACATCCTCTTGGTGGGCGACCCGGGAACAGCCAAGTCGCAGCTATTACAGTATGTTGCACGAGTTGCACCTCGAGGACTTTACACATCTGGAAGGGGGACAACTGCGGCTGGTTTAACCGCCGCGGTTATACGTGAGAAAGGTGGCGGAATGAGCCTAGAAGCTGGGGCTCTTGTGCTTGCGGATAAGGGAATCGCATGCATAGATGAGATAGATAAAATGCGCCCTGAAGATAGAGTTGCAATCCATGAAGCCATGGAGCAGCACACGGTTTCTGTGGCGAAGGGTGGCATAGTGGCGACGCTTAATGCGCGAACAGCCATACTAGCGGCGGCAAATCCTGCTTTGGGCAGATATGAAGCCCGCCGAACAATTGCTGAGAACATTTCACTTCCAGTGACCATTCTATCAAGGTTTGACCTAATATTTGTGCTGAGAGATGTTCCAAACAAGGAAGTTGACGGCAAGATGTCAGAGCATATTCTTGAAATTCACCGAAAAGGCTTAAGCCCGGTGGAGCCGCCCATACCCTTAGAACTGTTGCGAAAATACATAAGCTATGCAAAGACAATAAAACCAATTTTAACAGGTGAGGCGCTGCAACGCCTAAAAGACTTCTATCTGGCTATGCGCTCAGCAAGCGAATCCGAAGGCTCCCCAATTGCAATAACCGCCAGACAACTGGAATCGCTTATACGCTTAGCCGAAGCCAGAGCTAGAGCCGCCCTAAGAACAGAAGTCTTAGCGGAAGACGCCGAGGCAGCCATAAACATAATGAAACGCTCCTTAGAAGAGGTCGGGATAGATTTATCCTCTTACAAATTTGACATAGACCTCATAATGACTGGAAAACCGAAAAGCCTCAGAGACAAGCTGCAAGTACTGCTTTCAATGCTAACGGAAATGGAGAAAGAAATCGGAATGGTTGACAAAACAGCCTTAATCAACAGACTTGAAACAGAATATAAGATTCCAAGAGTTGAGGCGGAACGCCTGATCAATCAACTTTTACGTGAAGGGACTATATACGAGCCTAGGGAGGGCTACCTAAAGAAAACGTAAATTAAGTGCATTATGGCTAAAGAAAAAGAGGCTGTTGGTTAACTGGCTGCTTTAATATTGGTCTCCTTGTGATACTGGGCATTAGCGGTGAAAACTACCAAGCTTACTGTTACCCCAATGTCGGTGGTTGATATGTGGTCTAGTTGGAATATGTAGACAACCATGCGGGCTCCGGAAGGCAAAATTAAAGCGTTTGACCCAAGCTCATTAAATGTTGAACCAGTGTAGTTGCCTTCAAGGTATGTTTCTGGGTTATCACTGGCTATCCATTTCAATTCGGATGGCAGAGTTTGAGTGGAATTAAGTTTCCAATAATATATATGGTTGGGGTCGCATTTTCGTCCTCTCACTGTTATTTGTTCAACGACGACGTCTCGTCCTCCAGTGTTGGTTATGGTGAAGGCTGCTGAGGCTTTTCCGTCGCTAGTACACCATACGTGGAGCTGTGTTATCTGTAAATATTCGTCTTGAACTCTGGTTGTGACAACGTTTATGGCATAAAATGTTACGACAGTTGCTAAAAGTACCGAAACCACTAGAATTATTAGGGTTGTTACTACAACGCTTAAGCCTCTAACATTTCTTAACAAGCGCATACATTCATCTCCAAAGCTGGTTTTGTTGAATTTAAAAGTGAAAAAGGAAAGTAATACAATTTGTACGTAGTAAAAGCCAACGCAAGCTAGAGATTTTAATCAAAAGTTTTGACTTTGTGAACGTATTAAGATTAAATTTTGTTAGTGCTCATTATTAATCAGAAATATCAAGAAATGTAGGTGATCTTTTTGTCCTCTTCTCTACGAATTTCTTCAGCCTGCAGCATCCTTTTCTCCTCGATCTTCCGTAGTCTTGCCACCATACTCTCAGCCTTGGCGATTTCAGCATCTAAACCAGCCAGGTCAACATTGACTCCCAAAATTTTCAGCAAAACTTCTAAGACGCTTTTGGCCGCCTTTGGATCTGGCAAATATCCACGTGTTTCACCTAAAAGACATAAGGCTTCAATTTTTCTGAAAGGTGCTAAGCCTAGGATTAGCCCGGCTGTGCCGACTATTGGGCTTCCCATGGGGCTTATTACGGCGTTTGCTTGCAGAGCCCTATTGAGAAGGCTTTGGCTTGTGGCAGCCGCCACAACCCTAGGTTTGTCTGTTTCTACCCTGTAGCCGCCTATTGTTATGACAAGCTTTACGCCGTGTTTCTGGGCGAAGTCAAGTATGCTGTTTGAAATTTCATATTGCCCTTCAATGGTTTGGGCTTGGCTGTCTCCGGTGAAAAAAATTAGATCGTTTTCTCCGTTATCATTTTTCCAAAAGTAGAAAGTGCCCCGGAGAAGTCTAACACTTCCTTTTTTGCTTACAAGCACAAAGTATGGGAAATGTGGCGAGTAAAGGTATGCAAGTTTTTGCGCCTTTAACTGTTTGATTAGATAGCGGGTTGCAATTTTTCCGACAAGCCCCAATCCCGGGAGGCCTTCAATCAATATTGGGTTTTTAAGCTCGACTTTTGTTAACTCCTTAATTATTGTTTCCTTCATTTAGCATAGCCTCCCTTTTCAAAGCCATTCTATATTTTAGGTATTTATCCTCCGGCGAAAACTTGGGTGGATGCGGCACTCTCACTGGTCCACCACAGTATGGGCACTTATCCCTCTTTAAAGTATATTTTCTGCATTTTTCACATTTCCTCAGCAGCCAAGCCACCTATTTCTCCCTTCTGAAAACTCCTTGTCCACCAGCCTTAATAACGTTTGAGACAATATTTTCGGCAACTCTTTGCAAAACGGCCTCCGCGTGCTTATAATTATCAGCTAAAACCTCAATGCAGTACTTTGGCGCAGCCACAACATAAAATCGAATATTTACCCCTCGTGCTTTCTCATTTTTCTTTGCGTTTAAAAAAGCCTCTTTTATGATTTCCACCCCATTAGGCTTTAGACAGCGGAGCTCAACAATACCTTTAATCTTGACCGTTGGTATGCGAATTCTTTCCTTTGCAACCTCAACAATAACCCCAGCCAACTCCTTTGGAACACCTATTTTTGTTAAAACTTCCGCCCCTTCTTTTGCGGCCTTTTCAAATCCCTCATACAGTCCGTATTCCTTTTCGATAAGTGCTCCGGCTTTCTCGTAGGCTTCCTCTAAGGAAATGCCAGCCTTTTCTGCAACGCTTCTGAGGAGCGCTTCAGCCTTTCGTTCCCTCTTCCAGGAAAGCATCTTCTCAATTTTCTCTCTCTTCGTGACCCTTCTGAGGGATAGGTCTATATGCCCCTTTTCTTCATCAACCCGCAAAACCTTCAAAACAACCTTCTGTCCCTCTCTAACAAAGTCCCGTATATTTCTAATCCAGGAAGAGGCAACTTCGGAAATGTGCAGAAGACCCCTTTTATCAAACTCATCAAGCTTCACATAAGCTCCATAATCGGTAACAGTCTCAACAGTAGCTATAACCAGGTCACCAACTTCAGGCCACTCCTGCCTTCTCAATATCATTCCGACATCATCTCACTCAAAAACAGCAACCACCTCGCCCTTAATGGTTGCTTTGCCGCCGGTAGGCTCAGCCAACTCGGCACCGCAAACATTGCATGTAACCCTATTCACAGCGTGGCTGAAAATTATCTGCTCATTGCCGCACTTTAAACACTTAACTCTGACAAAAGTGCTTTTAGGCCTCGGAATAAGCTTTTCCCACTCAGCCATAGGCTTTCTCCTCCATTAAAATTTTATGCTATGACAAGTTTCCTTAACCTTATCCCCTCTTTATGCCTCGTATAACCGCAAACCTTGCACTTCAACTTTAAAGTTTGCTTCTTAGTAGTTTTAGCAAACTTCCTCTGTAAAGGATATTTCTGTCCACCATAACCTTTTTTCTCCCGCTCGTGGTGCCGCTCACCCTTAGCTAAGGCTCTACGCTTGCCAGCCTTATAAAGCGAAACCGTATGAACTTGATGAGTCTTACACCTAGGACAGTAGGTTCTAATTTCCTTCGGCACATTCATTTAAACCACAGCCTCTGCATTAAGAAATCATACCTACTCATATACTTTTTCGCTAAAATTAGGAAGACTTTCTCAACTTTAAAATTTGAAAGGCAACCAACGCCAAAGCCACAGTTAAAGTTCCAGCAATGTATCCGAGCGAGAAAACTGTAAAGAGTGCGACAAATTCCATTTCTAATGGTACTAAACCAATCGCTAAAACACCAGCCAAAAAACCAGCTATGAAAACGGCGAAACCCAGAACTAGAAAACCAGCTAAGACTTCAGGTTCTACCATTTATGTCGACCTCTCCTCTTTCTTAATATCTGTTCCCTAATTAACAATTTCCCCAGCAATAAAAGAGATAACTTATTTTAACCTATTCATATTTTAACCTGATTCATGACTGGTGAGGAGAGAAAAGCCCTTATGCAAAATGTCACGAAATCGCTGGGAAAAATCATACCCATAATCTCGATCATCTTACCTATTTCACTTTTGTACTATTGGGATCCCCTATCCTTTGAACACACATGGCAAGGCAGAACGTTCTACCTTTTCTTTATATGGCTAATTATCTTGGAAACAATTTTGGACTGGGAAAGACTTCAAATTAATTTTGCCGTCAAAAAATCCCTTAAAGGTTTTTTGAAAATGTTTTTGTTCGCTTTTGCTGTTGCCGCTCCAACAATTTATGTAACTTTTTCTAACCTTTACGGATTAAACCTATGGATCGCCGAAATTGCAAAAAAGTATGTACTCAAATGTAATCCAAATTTTTTCAAAACCCATAACTTTGTTTATTTTGCGAACGTCCTACCAATTCCAATAGAGCTGTTAGTCCTTACAATATCATTTTGTCTTATAATTCTGCTGGTTTATGGGATTAAGAACATGCAAGTATTCTCCGGTTCAATATTCTTTTTAGGCGTTATGGGTCTTCTCTTCGCAATAGATGATTTATATCCCGGCGGAAAGTTCACGCCACTTCAAATGTTTGTTCCAATAACAGCCTTTTTTGCAGCTCAACTTCTTAAAATGTTTGGGTATGCAACTACAATAACTGAAGGTTACCACCTTATTTATGGCCGTGTTTCAATTTTGAAAGTGGACAACATCCCTCTTTTCATGATAGGTTGGATATGTGCAGGGGTTGAAAGTCTCATAATCTACACCATCGTCATTTTTCTTTTTCTGAAGAAAAGCGGCATCTCCACAAAACGCAAAATACTATACTTTGTTGTCGGCGCCGCGGTTACATACTTTCTTAACATAATGCGAATTTTTACTCTAGCTATGATCGCATTAGGCGGCGGGGACATCTGGCCTTTTCATAATTTCTATGGGCAGTTTTATTCAATCACATGGATAACTCTATACCCTTTGATGATTATTGGTGTTGAGAACCTTTTAAAGAGGAAAATCTGATGCGAGTTAGGGTTCTAGATTTATTTTCTCAGCTAAACCTTGTTTTATCAAAATTCTTGCATTTTCAACAGGCAGAGATGCAACGTCCTCGACTTTAAAAGGCCCGTAGGCTTTCATATCTTTTCCAATTATGGCTGGCACGTCTTTTAAGAAACGTAAAACCATCATTTTCGGTTCTTTTACACCACTCGCTGCTGAGTATTGTCCTTCAAGAAGACATCTTATAATGTCTTGGAGGCTTTCTAGATGGGGTAAAATATTTTGAAGGATGTTTCGCTCGTCGTTTGTCAGAAGATTTGGCGGGATTTTCTCACCTTTAAACGCATTCTTGACTATTTTTTCGCGGCGAATTTCAAACAGTTGTTGCAGCATTTGTTTGACATTTTGCATTTCTGTTTGCAAAAGAGCCGCCCTCACAGTTTTTTTGTCAAGCATTCGTGTTTCCTCTTTAATTTTTCTCAAATAATCAGCCACTTTGACGTAGAAATCTGCGGGCAACTCCTCTAATGTTGCCTTTTCAGTTTCGTTTTTCCAGATTCTGTAGATCTCCTCATACACTTTCTTTTTGCACCTCCGCCTTTCCTTTGCAGATTAACAGCACAGCAGCTGCTGTCGGTAGCTCAACCCTGATATTTTTGTATGGTCCAAACGTTTCGTTGCATATCCTAAACTGGGGTGCGCTGTGAACATGCACGGTGACCTCGCCTTTTATTAAGGCTATGGCGTCTTTAAAGGGATCAAAGTTGTCTATGTCTGTGATGCTAATTTCGGTTTTTTTAAATCCTGTTTTGCCATGCAGTGTGTTTGCCATTCTTACGAGGCGATGGACATCAGCCGTGACGACGGTGTCTATTTTAACGAATTCCTCTTGTGCGCAATAAGCAAATAATTTTTTCCAAGTTTCCAATCCCACGCCTCTCACGGCTTTCCAAGGCTCAGCGGCTTCTGCCAAACTTCTTAAAAATTTATCCCGTCTTTTTACTAGCGCTGTGGCAATTTTCTTCTTCAAGCCGACCTTTTCTAAGCCTTCCTCGTCGACGTTTAAAATGAACTCGTTAATTTTTCTGGCTATTCTTGTATGCCAATTTGTTGATTTTTCTCCCTTTTCCCAAATTAAGCTTTGAGAGTCCAAGTCAAAGCCTATGCCGCAAATGTAGTCAACCACCTCTTTACGTGATATGGCATCAAGGCTTTTGACAGCCTCGTTTTCGACGTGGACGTGGTACCCTCTGTGTCCTGAAAAATAGACGCGCATATCGCCGTTGGAAAAGCCAAAATCCTCCTCCAATACCTCTAGAAGTTTTATGGTTTCCTTTTTTGCCGTGTTCATGCATTCTTGGCATAGCCATGTGCTTTCCTCAAATTTTTCGCCGCCACATATAGGGCATTGTTCTGGTGTTATTCCTTTTCCTGAGAACCCGCAGCCATGGCAAACCCATTCGTCGTGAACTTTGTTGCATGGTGTCGGGATGTGATCGACATCTATGTCAAATATTAAATCCGCTCCAAGCCAGCCTTTTCCCTCCATATCCGCCGTTGGGTTTTCGTAATAAGCACAAGAGTGATAAGCATCGCTAGGCACAAAATTTTGCAGAAAATCCTTCAGCTCATTGATGCTTTTAAAACTTTTGTGGCGAGCCATCTGGTTCTCAAACGATAAAAAGCCAAACTCCCGCTTTTCAATGCTTGGAATCGCGGTGTCTAGAGGGAACTCTTCCCGATAATAGCTACGGAACACGTTTCGAATAAAAGACAACGATTCTGGCTTCAAGTTCTTCGAATTCTCAAAAATGGCAAAGGATAAAAAGTTTATGCAGACACATTCTTACTCTGTTCTTTTCGCCAAAGATAACAAATTAAATTAATTCCCTTCTAAAATTACTTTTGCAGAACATGAAGATTTTGATGATTTCAGGTGGCAGAGGTGGCGTATACAAGTTTACCTACGAATTAGTCAGCAGACTTTCCATGAGAGGTTATAAATTTTTTGTAGCCTTCATAACCGGGAATGAGGGTTTAATGCATCCCAAGCTTAAAAGCGTGCCATTCGTATTTTTAAATGACTTACTACCGTTTAAAAATCTGGAGCTTTTTTTAAGGAATAGGAAATTTGACATTGTTCACTCAAATTTTGCTACACCAATACCTTTTCTTACGGTTTTGAAGAAACCGATAGTGTTCACCTGTCATGGTCTGCCTCAGCCTTGGCTAGAAATAGAGCTTAAGGAGAAACTTCTCTTCAACATTGAAAAACTCATGTTTCCACTTGGAGTTAAAAAGTCTGCAACGGTGGTTTCGGTTTCAAAATTCGTTCAAAATCAGATAGCATCAACTTATAATGTTCCCTCACAAGTAATATACCATGGGGTAAACCTTGCAGACTACTGCTGCATGCGGGATAAATCAGAATGTAAGAGAATTCTGCACTTGAATCCCCAAGAGAAGATAATACTTTATGTTGGTAAGCTCCATCCTTACAAAGACCCTATAACGCTTGTAAAATCCTTTGGCATAATAGCAAAGAGACAAAAAAGAAGTAGGCTGATTTTGGTCGGCGAAGGAAAACTATATTCCAAAATACTTGAACTGGCTAAAAGCCTCCAGGTTTCAGATAAAATCAGTATACATAGTCATCTAAATTTTGATGAGCTTGTTCTCTTGTACCGCGCCGCCGACGTCTTTATTCTTCCATCTATAAATGAAGCCTTCGGCATGGTAACTCTAGAAGCCATGGCGTCTGGCACTCCATGTGTTGTATCCGGCAGCGGTGCGAACCCGGAGATTGTGCAGGATTGCGGGCTAACTTTTAAGCAAAGAGACTATAGGGACCTTGCTGAAAAAATTTTACGAATTTTTGAGGACGACAATTTGGCCCAAACATTAGCCTTAAAAGGCTATGAAAGAGTTAGAAAAATTTTCTCGTGGGAAACGGCTGTTGCTCAATACGAAAAGCTTTACTCTCGTCTTATTAAGGTGTGCTAGAAACTTTAGAGCTTAGAAACTTCTAAAACGTTTAAACGCGCACGTAGGTACTTGTCATCAACAGAAGTTCCGCTTGGTTCCTTGCTTAACAAGGCAACCCTCAATAAATGTTCTCCCTTTTCCAAAAAGTTGCTGAACACTATCACTTTCTCTTGATTTTCAGTGCCATCAAATATTTGCGGCTGATTTCCATCAACTTGAACCTGAAGAGATGTTGTCTTATTCGCCCAAAAACTTAAACTTATGATATAATTTCCCTCTTCCTTGACGGCGAATAGCACCTCTATAGCGGGCGTCTGAGCTACTCTCCCAGTCATCCAACATTCATACACAAGTGAATAGCCTCCCCAACCTTCACTAGATGGATACCAGTTGCCATATATGACTCTTGAATGCTGAAAAATCGGAATTACCAATTTTCCCTCGGTTTCTCGAAGCTTGGTCATGTTGATAATGTAAAGATCATTTTTTAAAGGTTCCATGAACGCCTCAAAATCGTCAGGGATGCCCTTAAGGTCGGTAAAATCAAGTCCATAAATGATTATTGCATCTTCTAAAGACTGAAAGTTTGAGCAGATATCTTCAAATAGAATGTTTGAGGCTTGTTTGCTAGACCAGTAAAAGAAAGGCGTAGGCATTAAGTCTCGAAGATAATAGACGCTGCCAACATATGTGTAAACTTCTCCAATAACAGCTCTACCCCAATTATAAATGTGTTGTCCAAGGTCACCAGCGTAACGGTCTACGTAGTCAGCAACTATTATTATTGGTTGGTTATGAAACCTTTGTTTTAAAAATAGCATCGTGTTATATGCCTCTGGAGAAATGGATATGCTATAAAAATTCATGATGATTAATAGATTAAAAAGTACCATCAAAACTGGCACGCTGAGCTTTAGCTTTCTTTTTGAGGATTTTATTCCTTGAACGATTTTATAGCTGACTTCTTCAATTTTGTAAATTGCAAGAAAAGGTGTTGGAAATAGGATAATTGCTCTTTCAGAAAAAATCATAAAGGATGGCTCTAAATACTGGATTAAGCCGAAGAATATTGAGGCAAAACCCCACATTATAAAGAACCTCTCAAGGAAATCTCTTCTGTTAACAAATCGAATCTCGCTAATTAATTCATAAACCCCTATAAACCCAGCTGGGCCTAAGTAAACCAGCCACTGCCATAAATCCATGGCAATTCTTCCAAAGGACCCACCCGAGTATACCAGTAACTTCTTTATGTGAATGTAATATAGTATGGCGGCGGGAAGAATTGCTGTCAACAATAAAGCGGCAATGGCTGCTCTCCTAATTTTTGAAAGACTTTTTTCACTAAACACCGTTAGAAAAAATATAAACGCCAAAAACAGCGTGCTTTCGATGTGAACAAAAGAGGATAAAACCAGCATAGCAGTTACGATGCCTAAATAAAGTATTTTTTCCTTCTTCAAGAACAAGCTTAAAAGGTATATGATGGGCAAAAGTAGGTTAAGTGCTAATAGGTTATTGTGGAGATCTGAGGCTGCTCTAAACGCGCCAAACCATGAAAGGGCTATTAAAGTATAAATTGTCCAATTCTTGCTGGGCTGCAACTTTGTTAAAAGGAAATATGTCTCAGCTAAAAGTATAAGTAATAAAATTGGTGGCAGCAGTATTTCAACAAAAAATGCGTCTACACCCAACTTCAACAGTAAACTGCCAAGAAAGGTGTAGACAAAATTGTTAAAGTCCATTTCTGCTATAAAATTCCAGTCTTCAGCAACTTTTTTCATGTGCCACACGTATCGGGGGGTATCCCAGCCCACCGGTAATGGAAGAAGCTCGGTGGGGTAAAACACATAAGAAATTGTAAAAACAAACAATGTGGCGAAAATAAAAGCCGGAACAGCCCTTTTCATTTCCCTTTCCAACCTACAATCCCTACTAATAATCCAACAGTATAGCTCAAGTACATTGAAACCATTAAAGCTGGAGTGAAAATTAGATACTTCCTCTTTCTAAACTTGCGGTAAGTGTAAAAAGAACAGAAGAGCATAAACCCTGCAAAGAACATGAGCATGAATAAGAGGAGTTTGGGAACTAGAGCAATTAGCGGAATGAGTGTTAACATGGTTATAAGGGCAACTAAAGGTGAGATGTTCACCTTGCCGACATGAGGATATTCAATCATTGCACGGCCTCTCCCTCTGCCGTAGTTGTAAAAGTGTTTGATGAAGCTGTGCCAGTCCCATATTTTCCACACATGTCTTACTTCAACCTTTGGATCGTAAACTATCTTATACCCGAGCCTCCTGACCCTTGAGCAGATTTCAACATCCTCACAATAATTTGTGTCCATAAAGCCACCCGTTTTCTCCAGAACTTCTTTTCTGAAAAAGGCGTTGCAAGTCGGCACATATGAAACTTCACGTTTAGCTTTGAAATCGGAAAATGTAACGGACCATCCGTTAACAAAGGGTATCGAAATGACGTTTAGCGCGATTTGGGAAAATTCTGGAAGTTTCTCGTGAACCTTCACTCTTCCTCCAACAACCCCTATTTCGCTATTTTCGCTTAATGTTTTGAGGCCGTTTTGAAGCCACTCCTCCCGAGAAGCGCAGTCATCATCTATGAATGCAACGATTTCCCCAGAAGAGTTTGCTATTCCGATGTTTCTTGCCATCCCCCTGGAGGTGCCCGGTTGTTCTATAATCTTTACTGGGATATTTGCCACGGGCAGCGTTTGCAATGAATTTTTATGGCAAACAATGATAATCTCATAATCCTTAAAGTTTTGGCTGAGAAGCGCCGCTAAAGTTTCATCTATTTTCGAGTCTAATTCCTTAGTAATTACTATAACTGAGACTTTACGCATATGCATTCCTTTCGTCACTTATACTAGCAGAGCCCAACAAGCACATCTGAAAAATGGATGGTGGCAAGCGCATTCAACATATAATTGTCCGTCTCAAATTCATCAAGGCTGGAACACGACTATTTTCCGGAATGTTAATGGCTACGTATATTGAAGGCCACGTTGGAATTGGCCTTGTAAAGTACCATCTTAGGGTGAATAGGTGAAGCGTATTCTTTAAGCCGTCAATCAACGTGTTCAGTTTTTGCTTCCCTATCCTTCTTCTATAAGGTACTGGTATTTCCGCCGCCTTAAAAAGTCTGAAGGCTATCACCTTTATTTCCTCCGAAAAAGCCATGCCATCCGCCTGTAATTCCACCTTATTTAATATGTTCCTTCTGAAAACCCACATCCCTGACTGTGAATCGTTTATATTAACCCTGAATAAAAGGTTTGCTAGGTAAGTTAATATTTTGTTTCCAATGATGTGGAGCGGTGGGAAACTTTTGTATGTGAACTTTTTCGTTCTGTTTGTTGAAATGAAGTCAAGTCCATGTGTTTCCAACATTTTAACCATATGTGGTATTAGGAAGGCGGGGTATGAATAGTCTCCGTCCAACGTTACTATTATTTCTCCGCGTGCGTGCATGAAACCGGTTTTATATGCTCTTCCGTAACCTTTGCGGGGTTCAACTATAACTTTCACTCCGTTTTTATGAGCTATCTCTCTTGTTCGGTCGGTTGACCCTCCATCCACCACTATAACTTCACATTTGTAGCCCATTTCTTCGAGTTTCTTTTTAGGGATTTCATCTAAAACTTTCTGTAATCCCCTCTCCTCATTTAAAACTGGAATGATTATGCTAACAAGTTTGGAGGGTTGCAAGCTAACCTTACCTTGTCCTTATTTTTGCAGCGTCAAGATTTAAGTCTATCGAACTATTATGCATCGTGAATTTTTGTAAAATAGTTAAATCTTGCAGTATTTACTTCCTTTTATAGTAAGTAAGTGGATGACTTATCCTTCTGCAGATTTCGTCTGGTTCTGTGCACAGTCCATGCGTTTTGAGAGTGTCGCATTTTGGTGGTTTGTAGCGGGTTCTCGAACCCCTTTCACCAGCGATATGTTCCACTTGGTAGCGGGTCATGCGTTCACTAAAGTCTGAGAAGTTTTTGAACAGTTCAATTACATTTTCGGTTGGCATTCCTATGTTTACGAGAAATGATGTTAGGGTGAATCTTCCTATGTGAGATATGTGACGTCCCTTTAAGGCAGCTTCATACAGTGCTTTTATGCATGGTGGGAAGGTGTCTTTTCTAAGATTTTTTGGGACACCCTCTATTTCTGACATGCTAACTTTTTCAAGCGTCAAGCTCTTAATTTTTTCAATAGCCTCAGTAACCTTTTGCGGAAATTCTGGCAGATCTCTTATTTCCAAACGCTTCTCTATGTGTCTTCTAATCTCTTCGCTGAGAAGTCTTGCCGTTTCGTTTAATGTTAGGTAAACATTTCCTTCTTTTAGTATGCGATTTACCAGTTTCCATTTTTTCTCTCGCAGGTTCGTTGTATTTCTGAGGTAATCGGTAAAGTGAAGCTTAAATTGGTATGGTGTTTCAGCTTCCATGTTAATTGTGATTTTCCATTGGAAGTTGTTTGCTATCGCCAAAATTTTTTCCGGAGGCTCATTTTTCATGTTGTTATAGGCTTGTTTTGCCTCTGCTAGGGCGTATCTTCTCTTTATGAAGGAGTTTTGGGTGGCTGCGGCTAGCATTATTGCTGTCGGGAATGACAGAATTTCGATTTCTTCGTTTAGGGCTTTTCTTGTCACTATTGCATATAATATTGCTTCTTCCACTCTTTCTTCGGCGCGTTTCAGAATTCCGGAAAATTCTGGCTCTGCCAAGTCTTCAATTTTTAAATCTAGGGTCTTTACGTATTCTACTGCCTCTCTAAGGAACGGGTATTTAGCCAAGTCGTTTTTTGTAAATTTGAAGGTTTTAAGCTGCATTTTTTCACTTGAGCCTTTAAATTAGGCTGTTTCTATTCTTGGCGCTAGGTAGAAGGTTAGTTTTCCCTCCTTCGCCTGTTGGAAGTCTATTTTTATTGGCATGTCTGTTGAGAATTCGAGAGTTGCTATGTCTGATGTGGCTGACGCCGCTTTAATTATTTCGGATAGGTAGCTTAGGCTGAAAGTAGCCCTTGACGGCTCTTTTGCCTCTAAGTCTAGTAGGGCGTCGCTTCCCTTTTTTAGCTCTATTGTTGCTCCCATAAGGTCGCCTGTAGCTTGGAAAACCAGTTTTTCATTGTCTGCCTCTATCCGTACATGGTCGCTTACGAGTTCGGCGTCTTCCACTGCTTGGCGTAAGCCGTCTGTTGTGGCCTTTGCTCTAACATTAAATGTTATTTTCGGCGTCGGCACCTCCTCCTCTGATGCTTCAAGAGTCGGCATTGTGAAGTTCCGCGTGTACTTTCCCGTCATCTTTAATTGTAGGCGTCCAGTTTTTTCATCCAAGGACAGTTCAATAACATCGTCCTTTCCAGCCCTTTTCAGAAGTTTTAATAGTTCACCTATGTTTATGCACATCTTTGTTGGTTCCGTGCAGACATACTCTTCGAAAACTGTTTTTGGCCATTCAAAGTCCACCATAGCGACTCGGGATGGATCCATTGCTCTGAGCTTTAGGGCTTCCGGCGTTATTTGGAATGTAGCTTCGTCAACTAGTATTGATATGGCTGTTGCCATATCCCTCAAAAGTTTAGCGTCTGAAACTTTAAGCTTAAACACCTGTTTCACCTTTTAATCTGGATATGGCTTGAGAGCTATAAAAGATTTGATGTCGCCTTTGTTTGGACGGGGTGAAGGGTGACTACGTTTCTGCCTTCCAAACTAAGATTATGTTGGCATCTCCGCGAGCCGGAGGGGCCGCAAACTGCACAATTAAGTGGGTGGCGTTTGCAGTCACATATTTGTTTCCCATAGCATCTGCTGATGCAGCTTCAATGCTCCAGCATCTTGGAGTTGATGACAAACCATGTGGAATTATGAAGGATGTTGTTTCTCCGTCTCCACTAAAGATTGCTATTCCACCGTTTTCGGCAATATAGCCTCTGTTTTGGCGTATGATGTTTCCATTTCCGGCGTCTGGTTCTATCCGAATCTGCTCTTCATTGTTGTGCAATTCATTTCCAATAACAAGGTTTTCAGAAGAACCGGAAGCTATACAGATTCCACAATTGTTGAAGTCTATTCTGTTTCCGGTAACGATATTTTTCATGCTGTGGTAAATGTCAACGCCCTTGAAATTGTTCCAAAATAAAGAATCCACTATGAGGTTGGCGTCCGAAGATGATAGGCAAATTCCACTACCTCTATTTCCGCCACAGTTGATTCTGCTGAAAATGTGGTCTGCACTCCAAGCGGCTGAAAGAATGCCGTTTCCACCGCAATTTTCAATTATTATATCCACGAGGACTCCGACACCCACGTGTTTATCGGGTTCGCCTTCGAGGTGGATGCCGTGGTCTTTCGCGTTAAATATTCTCATCCCATATCCTATGAAAAATCTCTGGGCTTCTCCTTTTACAAGTATAGCTGAACCCATAGTTTGGTGAGCGCCGTTCCCGTTTAAAACGCCTCCGGCTATCGTGAAATACCATCCGGAAGCTTCAATCATGTTGTCGTTAACATTGTCAGCGAGGGTTAAGTTTGCTTGGCTCAAATCAAGGAATGTGTATCCTGAAATGCGGATTTTGGAGGACAAAGTGAACGAGCCTACCACAACCACCTTCTCCACCCATGTTCTGTTTGGTGTTAAGGAGTCAAGCGCTGACTGTATAACTGTGCTGGCGTCTGTTCCGTTGAAGTCTATTTCGCTTGTTAAACCGTTTTTAGCCTTAACCGTTTCATTTTCTTTGAAAACGATGTAGGTTGCTTCAACGGGTTTTGAGGCTAAAATTGCGTATTTAGCCGCCAATTCATCATACTTTGCTTGCAAAGAAACAATCTGATACTCTTCAAAAATGGTTAAACAGCTTAACGCTATCAAAACAATTACTAGTAGCAATTTGATTTTATCCAAGCACTTCACCTCGTGGATCTATGGAGGTTAATTTTGAACTTAGAAGTTAATAAAATGTTAACGCTGAAAAGAAGTAAGCATGTTAAAATTTGCTTAGTTTTACATTGAAAGTGGTTTGTGTTCGCGATTTACGAGTATTCTCTGAATGTGTAACCGCATTTTGTGCAGCGTAGGAATTGAGTTGAGGATTCGTCTGCTCCGCGTGTTTGCACTTGCCATACATAAGCCGTGTTGTTTCCGCATTTTGGACACTCGATTCTAACTGTTGGAAGGGTTCGGAGTTTTTGTTCTTCCCTGCCTATTACAGCGACTTGTTGTTGCGGGTTGTGCTGAATAATTTTTGCAACTTTTGGTGTGGCTTTTTCGCTTACTATGCGCTTCCTGTAACCGCATTTTGGACAAGTAAGTGTGAGAGATTCTTTTTTCTCAGATTTTGCCTTCTTTGGCACAAGACGTGTTCCGCATTTTGGGCAAAATTCCATCGCTTTTAAACTCCGTTTCCCGTTTGTTTTCCCATGACTTGGTGTCTTTTAAACTTTTTCTTTTCACAATTAGGATTTAAGTTATATTGTACTCAGCCCAGATGCAATTAAATGTGCAACGCGGAGTGCTTCAGGTATGTAGCTCCGCGTTGATGTCAATTGCAGAATCTTCCTTGCATCTTCTTCGGAAATTCCAGAAGTTTGCATGTAAATCTTGCCGCCTCGTACGGACACCTCATGAAGTTCTCCAGCGTTGAGTATGGCTTTCCAACGTTCCTTACTTTTTGGAAGCTTCTTTAGGGCTTCGCGGATCTCCTCAAAGTTTGGTTTATCACGTGTTACGACTATTACTGGGAGTCCCGTTTCCATGTGGAGCTTTTTTATGTCCACCACATTGAAGCCTGCGATGGTTACGCCATTAAGCATTATAACCCTCAACTGCTTGTAGTGGGGAGAATTCCTAATCATTGAGGCAATTTTTCTCGTGGCTTCGATTCCGTCAACCCTAACTTTTGTATGCATAACCCCATCAAGCCAGTATCCGCCGCGGAAAACAACGCCCACAACAGGCACTAAACCTTTCGTGTGAGGTTTGAATACCCCGTCGTCAACCCCTAAAACGCGGATTTCAGGCTTTATTGCACGAAACTTTTTTGCTGTGGGCAAAATTTTCCCTCAATTGTCTAAGCAAAATATGGCTGCTATGCATTATAAGTTTAGCGAAAAGGGCTATAGTGATGGCAAATTACGAGAAAGTTTAAAAGTTCATGGATGCGCAAACTAAAAACGTTAGGGTTAATATGTGAAGGGTTATGGATAAAAAAGAGGCCGTTAGCATATTTTTAATCGCCATTGGGCTTCTGTTAGTTGTTCACCATATTATTTCCTGGCAGAGACCTTTTGACTTAGCTGACATGTTGCATCATGAGTTTTTCGAGGCAATATTTTTCACGGCTGGTATAACCCTCTTAATAGCTTCACGGTTAGATAAGCGGAGGAAATGCCGGAATTGAACCTTCTGATACATGGTGGAACCGTGGTTACAATGCGTGGAGATGAAGTAATCCGTGACGGCGCCATAGTAATAGAAGACGGAATAATTGTTGATGTTGGAAAGGCTAAGCGGATACTAAGAAAGTATGCATGTGGTTACGAGAAGATAAACGTTAAAGGAAGGGTTGTGATTCCAGGGCTTATAAACACTCATCAGCATGCAGCCATGAGTCTGCTGAGGGGTTACGCTGACGATTTACCCTTGCAGGAGTGGCTTGAAAAATGGATATGGCCTATAGAAAGGCTAATGACGGCTGAAGACATCTACGTTGGCGGTCTGTTGACGGCCATGGAGTCCATGATGGGCGGTATAACAACGGTCAACACGATGTACCATTACATGGCCGGGAAAAATGAGGCGAAAGCCTTTGCGGAAGCCGGCGTTAGGGGCATTGTTGGGCATGTTTGTTTTTCATGGAGGAAAGATGAGGATAGAAGGGCGCTGGAGGATTTAGCTAAAAACTGGCATAATAAGGCTGATGGGCTTATCCGCGTCAGCGTTGATCCCCATGCTCCTTATACCGTTGACCCGGAATATATGAAGGAGTTAAAGGTGCTACGCGAAGAACTCAACAAGAAGTATGGTTCTAAAAGGGCACCAATCATATGTCATACTCACATAGCCGAAACATTTGATGAGGTTGATAAGGTACAGAAAGCCTTCAACGTTGATGTCAAAGGCGGTGTAGTGGAGTATTTGGACTCTTTAGGCGTTTTGGACGGGCATGTCATTGCAGCGCATTGTGTAGCATTAACCGATAAGGATATGGCGATAATGAAAGCCAGAGGTGTTAAGGTTTCCCATAACCCAATTTCAAATTTAAAGCTAGCTTCCGGTGTAAGTCCTGTTCCAAGGATGTTGGAGCAAGGAATAACAGTTGCACTTGGCACAGACAGCCCGTGTTCTAATAATGCGGCGGACATGTTTGAGGTTATGAAGGTGGCAGCCTTGCTTCATAAGGGGGTTAATAGAAATCCGACTGTGATGTCTGCTCGGCAAGTGTTAAAAATGGCAACTTTGGATGGGGCTAGGGCCTTGTGCTGGGAAAGTGAGATAGGCTCAATAGAAGTTGGAAAAAAGGCGGATTTGGCCATAATAAACTTTGAGACGCCACACTTACACCCATTATATAGTGAATTAAGTCATCTGGTTTATGCCGCAAAATCGGCGGACGTTGAAACGGTCATAATTAATGGAAAAATAGTCATGGAAAACAGATGCCTAACAACATTAAATGTTGAAAAGATAACGAAAATGGCTGAAAAGGCTAAAAACCGCCTTTTAGAAAAGCTTCAAGCGCAACGTTAAATAATTGTATATGGAAATGGATAGCTGAAGGCGATTTAATGGCAAATTTCAAAGTCAAAGATGAAAGTTTAGCTTCTAAGGGAGCGCTGCAGATAGAATGGGCTTCGAGACATATGCCCGTTCTAAACCAAATCAAGAAGAGATTTAGCAATGAAAAACCCTTAAAGGGTGTTATGCTCGGCGCATGTCTCCATGTTACAAAGGAAACAGCTGTGTTGGTTGACGTTTTACTCGCTGGCGGCGCTAAAGTTGCCCTTTGCGGTTCCAATCCGCTTTCAACACAGGATGAGGTTGCAGCGGCACTTGTAGAAAAGGGAGTCCACGTTTATGCGTGGCGTGGTCAAACAACAGACGAATATTACTGGTGTATTGATAGGGTTATAGACCAAAAACCACTAATAACATTAGACGACGGAGCCGACTTGGTCGGTACAATTCACAGCAAAAGAACGGATGTGTTACCAAATGTTAAGGGGGGAACCGAGGAGACGACAACAGGAGTTTTAAGGCTTAGAGCCATGGAAAGATCTGGGGTTCTAAAATACGCAATAATAGCCGTTAATGACGCGTACACAAAATACTTATTTGATAATCGTTACGGAACCGGGCAGAGCACAATAGATGGCATTTTAAGAGCAACAAACATTCTTTTGGCGGGGAAAAACTTTGTTGTATGCGGTTATGGATGGTGTGGCAGGGGAGTCGCAATGCGGGCGAGAGGGATGGGAGCCAACGTCATAGTCACGGAAGTAAACCCCCTAAGGGCTCTTGAAGCCGTTATGGATGGGTTCCGTGTAATGCCAATAAGCGAGGCAGCTGAAATAGGCGACATCTTCATAACAACAACAGGCGACATAAACGTCATTAGAAAGGAGCACATGGAGAAAATGCGGGATGGAGCTATCCTCGCCAACAGTGGCCACTTCAACGTCGAAATAAGCCTAAAGGACCTTCAAGAGCTAGCGGCTTCAAAAAGAACTGTTAGGCCGAACCTTGAAGAATACACCTTGAAAAATGGTAGAAGGCTGTACTTGTTAGCCGAGGGGCGGCTTGTAAACTTGGCGGCTGCTGAGGGACACCCCTCAGAGGTCATGGACATGTCTTTTGCAAACCAAGCCCTAAGCGTCGAATACCTGGTAAAAAACGAGAAAATGCCGCCAAAAGTCTACGAGGTTCCGAAGGAGATAGACGAAATGGTAGCAAGGTTAAAGCTTGAAGCAGTCGGCATAAAAATAGACGAGTTAACAGAGGAGCAGAAAAAGTATTTAGCAGCATGGGAGATGGGCACAACCTAACATTTTAGTCCTACTAATATGGTAAACTTTAAAAGGAGAACAAGCAATAAACATGGCTTTGTGTGGTGACGCGTAAATGGTTAGTAAGGACCAAGCAATTGGATGGGTAATATTTCTTGTATGCTTGATTGTCGGCATCCTCTACACCGTTGGATTATTCTATTATGGTGTCCCGCAGAACTGGAACGTAGCCTTTTGGCTCATCGCAATACCAGTGTTTATTGCGTTTATAGCCATCATGGGTATTGGCGCTTGGATTGGTTGGACCATGGCCACGACACCTCCACCAAAGCCTATAGAAGAAATAACTAGTGAAATTGAGGAAGAGGAGAAAAAGGAGGAAAAGGTCGAAGAGAAAGTTGAAGAACCTAAAGAGGCTGCTGAAACAGAAGAAAAGACAGAGGAGAAAGGAAAGGGTAAAGCCAAAAAGTAATGCCTTACAATCCCAACATTTTAAATACGAAGTGTAGAACAACATTTATTGTTGCGGCTATACTAAGAAATAACAGAATTATTTTTGGTGAAAAAGATGTGAGGGAACCTTCCTCACCCTTTGGCTGAATCTCGTATGCCGTTATTTCTTGGGTTTCAGCGTCCACATGAATTATGGCCGTGAGTTTTTTCATCTCCACCTCGACTGTGTAGATCCCCTCTTCTAGAGAAACCTTTTTGGGCTTTATACCTCCCTTGTGGCCTATCCTCTTAAGGAAGCCTGTGGCAATAGCTGTGACTGACTCAGCGTTGAGCCTCTTCATCTGTGCCGTTGGAGTAACGACGCCTGGAGCCTTTTTCTGCAGAACCGCTGACAATTGTGGCGTCTCCTACCCATTTTTAGAGGTGTGTTGAATGCTTAAAAGAAGGTGTGTGTATCATTGGCAACCAGCCTACTCCGTTATGGTTTTCAGCATGCACTGCACTATTTTTTCACACATTATACATTCTTCTGGAAGGCCCTCTTTTGATGAACGCTTGCTCAAATATCCAAAATAATGTTTACATTCAGTTTTCTCCGGTACTGTCTGAACGTCAAATTCTTCTTTGGCTAAAGTTTTTTCTTCAGCTTCGCTTTTCTCTGAAATTTTCGGCCCAGCGGCGGATATGATAACTGGTTTTTCAACCATTATTTCTGTTAGGCAGTAGGGGCATGCCTCATAAACGGTGCCGTTTCCCACGTTTTCAACTTTTATTGGATTTGTGAAACTTTTTCTGCATAAAGGGTTTGGGCATGTGTGACTTTCGTTTTCTGTTGAGTCTTCCCTCTTCTTTTTCGTGGGTTATTCCTCCTTAGAATTAGAATTGGACTACGAGTTTATAGTGTTGATGAATCCAGAATATTTATCCAAACTAATCTTTGCCAATAATGTTATGGGGATGCGAGTTTTTTGAGGTCTTCTTCACCTTCAGCGTAGCCTGAAGCAATTAGGATGTCACCTACTTGAATTCGTGTGTCTGGTTTTGGCCGTATGCATTTATCTCCCCTTTTTATGGCTAGAACCCACATGCCAGTTTCCTCTGGAATTTTGGCCTCTCGCAAAGTCTTGTTTGCCAAGGGCGAGTTTTCCGCGACTTTCGTGTATGTGATTGTTTCTTCAGCCTCTTCTATGGCTAGTGCTAAAACTGGGTGAGGTTCTATGCCTCTTAAAACAACTTCGGCTATTTGTGCAGCTGCATCAGCTATCTTCTCTGTTACAACGCCAAGCCTTATCAGTCCCAGGAAGCCTTTAGCCTCGTCCTTTTTGAATCTGCTTGATAAGACTAGAAGTTCAAATTCCGTATGTAGCTTGTCCATATACTCCTCGAGTTTTTGGACCTCTTCGGCTAACTCTTTACTGTTTAGGAGCAGTGATGAATAAGCCAAATCAATCATTAGCTCAGATGTGTCTTTAAGCTCCACAAAGCGTTCGACGATTTCCTCAAATTTCTTTTGGCCTTTCATGTTTAATCCTCCAGCTTTTCCAGTTTTCCCTCGCAGAGATCCCTTAACTCTTTTAATCCTTCGTGGGTGCCGCGGGCAATTAGGATGTCGCCAGCCTTAACTTTCTCCTTCCCTTTCGGGTTTATTATCCAGTCGTTCTCTCTGAAAATGGCTATTATATCTACACCCATTCTTGGGGCTAGTTCAAGCTCACCTATCTCCTTTCCAACAAGAACCGATTCTTCGTGCACTTTGGCCTTTGCTAAACGTTCTTCAACCCTCTCGAAGATTTCGCCTACAATGGGATGTACGCCTATGTTCTGGGTTACAATTGCAGCTATGTCTGCTGCAGCGTCTGAAATTTTGTCCGCGGCGGCAGCCACTTTTGAAACGCCAACCAATGCTTCCGCGTCTTTTGCATCTCTTGCAGCCACCATTGTGACCATTTCTAAATGGTAAGCCAGTGTGTCTATGCGTTTTTCTAGTTCCAAAACGTCTTCAGCCAAGTCTTTATCATTGAAGAGGGCTGCCGAATAAGCTAGGTCTATCATTAGTTCGGAGAGATTTTTCATTTCGCGGAGAACTTCCCTCACTGTAACGGGTTTATATTCGATTTTTTCAAAGGAAGGCATAGCTTTTTGAGCTCTCCGACCAAAATATTTTAGCAACAAATATTTTAACTCTTATCCCAAGGCTGGCTTAGAGCAAATTTAAGCTAATATTCCAGCCCACAAGATGAATGCCGCGAGAAGCGAAATCGTTGTTATACTGTCTGCTAGGGAACTCTCTATGGGAATTTCGAAATTGTCAGGATCTAAGCCTCTCTGATATGTTAAAATTGCAACGGAATAGGAGACCAAAATTATTAGGGATGCTGCGAAAATGTTGACTGTGAAAAGGAAAAGCGTGAAAGCCATGAGGCTTATGGGGGCAAACGCGTCTGTTATTAGCAAGGCTAAAACAGAGTAGGCAAAATACATTATTAATGATGCAACCCAAGCGCCTGAAATCTCCATCAAATGGTTTTTCATGGAAGAAAGCGAAGCCTTTAGTGTTCCAAGGGCAAGTTTTGTTGTGGCTGTTGAGCCTACAACGGCGCCTACATCGCCTATGGTGTCGATTAACGCTGGATAAACAACATAGACTTGGCTGAGCCCCTTTCCGCGTATGAGTTCTTCCATCTTGCCAAGCGTGGTTCCAGCAACATTAACTATGAAAGAAACCATGATGAGCGTTAATAGGGACTCTCTCAATGTTCTAGTAAACTCTGGTTCCCTTACATTTTTAATCAAAAAGAATATGGAAGTTAAAAGCAGCGCCAAACTTATGAAAGTAAAGATATAACCCCAAAAAAGGCTGTTAGAGAGGAACAGACCAAGCACTATAATGTAAATTGACGTTATTAGAAGATCCGCCACTGTGGACTCTATTGGGTATAAAATTATGTCTGGGTCAAGCCCACGCTTAAAAGAGATGAAGGACACAGTCAATGTTAGCGGTGAGATAACAACCAGTGCCAAAGCCATTGTTGCCATAAAAACGTTTATCAAACCCAAAAATTCTTTGAGGCCGCTGAAAAGAACTGCAATTAGGCTCATCATGAGGCTTGCTTCAAAAGTCATAATCACTATAGCTTGGAAGAGTAAATAGAAGCTTTTGGTATTTCCGAATAGGCGTGGTTGAACCGTTCCAAGGTGCAAGGCTGTGCTTAGACGTCCACAAAATAAGCCGCCTATAACTCCGCGGGCGCTAAGGATGGGCGGATAGATTACTACCGCCCATGGTGCTTTTGCAAAAAGGCCGGAATTGTAGGCTATTATTGTTCCAGCGGCTATACCGAAAATGTTGAAGGTGTAAGCCATCACCGACTGTTTTAGAGTTTCAGAGAAGCGTGGTTTAGTCTTCAAAGCCATAGGTTAACCTCCAAAAGCTCTTGTGGGACCTCGGTAAAAGTATGGAACAAGACGAGAGAATATTGCGGATGAGAACGCTGGCTTATGAACGAATCGTTTTAGGTATAATTTTTTATGGGCACGGCTGGGCAATTGAGGGTTCACGTTTCTTTCTTTTTGCGTGCTGTTGGCTAGCCTCATCATTTTCGCCTTCTTGGCTTTTTCCGTTGTTCTCCATCCATAGGCACTCCTTCAAAGAGTCTTTTTCCAGCGTGCCCTTAAACTCCACCTTTTATATCGCTCCCAAACCTCTTACAAGTGATGAGCAACTCCCTTAATTATTTTTCCGACAAATCCAAAATTCATATTCAAAATTCATAACTGTTTTAATTAGCATGCCTCTAAATTCGCAGTTCAGCGGTGAAAAATGTTGTATGTCATCTGGGTAAATATTGATGAAACACTGCCATGGATCGAGCTTAGCGGAACATATCAAACGAGGGAAGAGGCTAGAAAAATTGCAAGGAAGCTTTTAAGCAAAATAAGAGTTAGAATTGTCGAGATTAAGAAAGAGCGAAGGCAAATGAAGGCTGTAGTGACGGTAAAGCGGTAAACTAGGCTTAACCTAGAAACTTTTCTATTCTCATCCTATGTTTTTGATAAGGGGTAGCATGTGGCACACTTACATTCTTTTAGAGTTGGCAGGTCTTCTTGATGAAGTTTGCAGATAACCCTCTCATATCTTATAGTGGCGCATATTTCGCAAAGTTTCTCTATGATGCTTTCCGGCGTTTCGTCTTTTTTTGCAAGGGTTTCGGCAAGTTTCGATATCATTTTCATAGCTCCTTCGGACTGAGCTATCTCGTTTGCAAGTGTTGTTCCTCTTTCACCTTTAAAATATTGGGTTATGGCTGCTGGGGTTAGCTCCATTTTTTCGGATGCCTCAATCTTTCTCATGTTATGCTTTTCTATAAGCTCTCTTGTCACTAGCACTCTTATTGCTGGAAGAAGGTATTTCACAACGATTACGCATGGTGGTTTCAAGTTTTTCCCCAATTGTTTTTGGCGGTAGATTTATATATTTTTAACGGCGTTAAATAAGTTTTTAACGGTGTTAAAATGACAGAAATACACCTGATAAAACTAGAAGAACTCCACGAACATGAAGAAACAGACCCAGCACACCTAAAAGAATTAACAAAACAAATAGCCGCCGACAAAATCCTAAAACATCCAATAGTCGTTGATGAAAAGACAAACATAATACTGGATGGAGAGCATCGCTATAACGCTCTTAAAAGCCTTGGATGCAAAAGAATCCCTGCAATTTACGTTGATTACAACTCACCAAACATTTTGGTTCAGACATGGGGAAACAACTGTAACATATCAAAAAAGGATGTGATGGAAGCAGCCCTTTCTGGGAGGCGTTTTCCACCTAAAACAACATGTCACATGATAAAGAACAACGAAACCCTTTCACATATATCGTCAATTGAAAAGAGGGTCGACATCCCCCTTGAAGTGCTGAAAAGCGAACTTACACTTACGCCTATAAAAAATGTAAAAGCCGCTATGAGTGTTGAACTCGCAGATGTTCTGCCAATATATGAAAAATTCTTTAAAACAGGAATTGTTGATACCCCCCTTATAGTGGATAGAAGAACAAGCATTTTGCTACACGGCTACGAAGCTTTTCAGGCGCTTGACTTGCTCTCGGCAAAGAGGGTACCTACGTTTAAGGTGAACTTAAAAGATGTGGAAATTAAGGCGTCAAATTTGGCAAACTTTTCTAAAGAGAGGATTATTGAAGCTGGGATTAAGGGACCAAAACTCCCGCCAAAAAGTTTCTCTCTCTGCGCGGAACCAGTTAAAATTAGTATTCCATTGGAGAGGTTGATGGCTAAAAAGGGGCAAAGTCGTAAAATGCTCAAAGTTTACAACAGCACTTTGGAACTGCTTTATGGCGGCTGGCCAACCCCTCTAGTAAAGTTAAATTCTCTATCCTCTGCCCTTCGCGTTGTCTGGGCTAAGCTTGAATGCTATAACCCTTTTAGCAATAGCGTGAAGGACAGAATAGGCTGGGCTATGATTAAAGAAGCCGTGGAGAACGGAGAGCTTAAAACGTTTTTGTATGAGGCTACGTCCACAAACACTGGGATAGCCCTAACATCCATAGCCAACATTCTCGGTGTGAAAACAAGGCTTTACATACCAAAAACCATACAGAGGGCAAGTGACATCTACCTTGAAGTTCTCGGAGCAGAGGTTGTGCGGCTTCCGGTAGGCTTGACCGTCGAGGCAATAAGCCACGTGGAAAAAGAGGCAAAAGTCGACAAAGCTGCTCACCTGAACCAGTTTGAGAACGACGCTAACTTTAAAGTTCACCTAAAATACACAGCTAGGGAAATAGACGAACAATTGAACAGCCTAAGCTTAAAGCCCACATGCATAATTGGCGGACTTGGAACATCCGGCCATATGAGTGCCATATCCCACTACTTCAAAGCCAAATACGGAAATAACGTGAAAATTGTAGGCGTCCAACCAGCCCAAAACGAGGTTATTCCGGGCATTAGAAGGATAGAAACAGGCATGAAATGGTTTCACAAAGCACATTTTGACGAAATAGTAGATGTAAGGCAGGTGGAAGCAATTGAAGGTGCAATAGAGATAGCGAGGAAAGAAGGACTTTTAATTGGGTTGAGTTCAGGAGCGGTTGTTCACGCCTTCCAGAAAATTGCTGAGGAAAAAGGCGTATGCGTCCTCATTTTCCCCGACAGCGGATACAAATACGTAGAACAGTTCGAAAAATATCTGACAAGCGTTTCGCCGAAAAACTAGAGAGGGCTTATAAGCTTAATAACGGACTTTGATTTGGCATTGTTCGGACGGACTTCAAATAGCCCAAACCCATCAGCGGAACAAGCATTCACTATAAATCTTTTCCAAAAGCTTTTCGAGAATTCTTGCCTTTCGCCTAAACTCTCTTTCGGAAACCGTATGCCTCATGGGACATAACTCATCCAGCACTGCGCCTTCGCCATCCGCATAGACGACTGGATAAAGGCGACACCCCAAAGGTCTTATCTTATAAACTCGGCATCTCTTATTAGCTGGATTATAAAAGTAACACCAACCATCAACATTTCTAAGGCGGGGTACGCCACCATGAAGGACCATGAAATCTTTTGGACGAAAGCCAGCACCCGCCAGCCTCTTTATGTCATTACTCGAAAGTTCCATCTCAGTTTCATGACAGCACTTCCCACAACCCGAACAACGCATAGGAAACACCTCAAACAGCAATTTTGGCGCCGGGAGTGGGATTCGAACCCACGCGGCCCAGAAGGGCCACAGGCTCTCAAGGCCTGCGCGTTATCCACTCCGCCATCCCGGCACAACTGCCACTTTCTAAAATCCTTTTTAATCTTAAATCTTTATCCAATTTTCCACAACTTTGAAAAACGAATCAGCTATATATTGGAAATGTAAGAAACTATTCCAGAATCTCAGTGGGCCGGTAGTCTAGCTCGGTTAGGACATCCGCTTGACGTGCGGAAGGTCACCGGTTCAAATCCGGTCCGGCCCACCATGTGTTTTTGCGTTGTACGTTTGTGCAAAAAGGTTTATTAAATATTAATATTCTGCATACTGATGGTTATGGATATGTCCGAAAACACGACATTGGCAAGATATGGCGGGGGATATTATCTTCAAACATGTTATGGCTGTGGTGAAAACTTTGAAAAACCAATTTTGGCAACCATTGTTTCTGGCGGTTCTTCCAAAACATATTATGCTTGTCCGCGTTGCTTAACCAAAGTTGGAGATGTAAAACCAGTGAAGCATTATCAAAGCGAGGAGAAGGAAAAAGCTTCCACGGTTGTTGCACGCAAGAAAGAGGAAAGCGGGTCGGAAGAGGCGAGGTGTGAGCATTTTCTCGGCTACTTGAAGAAGCGTCCAAAGGACACGCCGATTCCAGACGAGTGTCTAACTTGCAGCAAAATGATCGAATGCCTAGCTTACTAATGTAAGCACTGCATACAGCCTAGCCAACATTTAATGGGAAACTTTAAAGCATCGCGTAAGCCTTAATGTTTGGCGAGGCTGTTCCTTGCTTCCATTAAAGGATTTAAACCGTCCGTTTAGAACTCCTCATGTTAATCGCATGTTGCTAATCGTGAACATCGTCATATTCGTGGTTTACTGGCTTTCCACAGTTGGAATTTACTTTCCACCTAAAGTTGCGGAAAGAATAGGGTCTGATTTTGTTATGTACCCCAGCGAAGTTATTCATGGGCAGAGGCTTTACACTTTGGTGACGTCCATGTTTATGCACGCTGACTGGTTTCATCTCATCGGAAACATGCTCTTCCTTTACATTTTTGGAGACAACGTTGAAGATGTTTTTGGACACATGAGCTATCTGGCATTCTACATATTTTGCGGTTTAGCAGCAGCCTTCACTCACATTTTAAGCCTATACTTTTTCCCAGCCTACAAGAACCAAGAACTTTTCACCACTGGTGTAGTAGGAGCATCTGGAGCAATTTCCGGAGTTTTAGGAGCTTATTTCGTACTTTTTCCAAAGGCTAGAATCCTAACTCTGATTACCTACTTTATATTGCCAATTCCGGCCATCCTTTTTCTAGGCGCTTGGTTTCTCATTCAGTGGCTTTACGTTGTATTCGAAATCTACAGCGAAGTTGCTTACTGGGCGCATATAGGTGGCTTCATCACGGGAATGATTTTAGCACTGGCCTTTGGGCTTAAGCGGAAAAAGGAGAAAATAACGAGACTTCTTCGCTAGACGGTCTAGCTCTGAATAATTTTGGGGTCTGACCGTCATGAGCTCCTCATGTGCATCTTTCAGACTGGGACGGCGTCATCATCCCCCAAAGTTAAAATGAGCTTTTCAGCCTTTTAAACCAATTGCTGTTAAAGGCTTGTCTTAACTTTTCTATAAAGAGCTCTTAAGGTGCCGGAAACTGTTAGGATGTGAACCGCTGCTGGTTTGGCGTTTATTTCCGTTATGGTGGCTATTGCTGCTCTAACCTTTTCGACTTCTGTATGAAATGTTCGGATTATGGCGAGTGCCCTTTCTTCATTATAATCGATTAGTGTTAAGCCCATCTTGCTTGCGCCATATTCGCCATAAAGCCTTAAAACAGCGCTCCACAAGGCGTCTAGGAGCTCCTTTTCCTCAAACTTTTCAGAAGAATCTATTTTTAGGGCTAGATAGCGGCGCCTAGCTTTTAACTGCAATCTTTCCCCATCCTTATTAGGCGTATTCCCGGAGCAACAAAGCGAGGGCTAAGTTTTTCGCGGTTCCTTTTAACAATCGCCAAAGGATTTTTTGAAACAGTGTCTAAGGCTGATGGTTTATCAAAATCAAAAAGGGTTGTTAACGCTGCCATTTCAAGGGGTTTTCTCATGAGAAGCTCGCTTGTTGCACCGCTTGAAACCACAATTGGCACATGAAAGTCTTCGGCTATGGCTGCCTCCTTCCGCAGAGTCGAGAGAAGCCTCATTCTGGATGGGCCTTTCAAGACAAGCAGAGGTTTTATATCAATCTCTAGTGATGCTTGGCTTTTTGAGGCTAATTCGGCCTCTGCTTTGTCAAAAAATCTTCTACGGGGGTCTGTTGATGGAAAGTTTAGGAGGTCCACTCTATGGTCCTTTGCTGCTTGTCTTGCGATAGACTTAGAATCGCATGTAACAGCTATTATCTCATATTTCCGGCGGAACCTTCTTAAAAGTTGAAGAAGCTCCCTTGGCGTTTTTGGCTTTAAATCTAGGCGTGATGCAAAGTCTATAGCTTTTTCTTGGCATAAACCTCTTAGCTGTTGGGCGTATTTTTCAGCGAGGCTTGGCGAAAGTGGTGTTGGGATGGATATTAGACGGTAGCCCAGCTCCGAAGCCTTTGCTATCATTCGCCTCGCTTGTTCCATGTCGCCTAGATTTGGCTGTAGGTGTAAGTCGGCGAAAATTCTCCTCATGGAATTATCCCAATTCTTCTGCATAAGTCGATAATTTCTTTTGTATTGGATTTCTTGAAGTGAATTTTGAAATGTATGGGGTCTGTTGTGCCAAGCTTAAACTCATTTAAGTAGGCTGCTTGCTTGTCAAGCCTTATGTAAAGACAGCCCTTTTCAATGTGCTGTGCGATTTCGCTGCCCAAAATTTCCTTATCTAGGATACTTAGGCTGGAAGCAAGCTTTTCAAGAAAAGCCCTGACATGGTCTTTTTCTTTAATTTTTGCCTCAAATAGGGTTATTGGGTTTCCATGGTGTCCACTTAAATTTGACTTTTTAAAGATTATGCCTTCAGAGACTTGTGGTGGAAGCGTGTTTCGCACAGCAGATAAGACTTTCTCTTCATCTTCTGTGGCGTGGGCAAAAACCCTCAAATCAATATAGGCTACGGGAACTTTAGAAGACAAAACGGCATCACTGCTGCTTGCTACTCTTCTTTCTTCCCACTTTTAGCTTTTCCCCTCTTTTTCACCGCTGCCACCTTAGAAACTTTTTTAGGCCTCACAAGTGTTGCCAGAAACTCTTTTAAGGCTTTAACGTTGGTCTCGTGAACAGTTCTCCTTCTAGAATCAACTGGAATGCCGAGCTTCAAGGCTTGTTTTAGGCTTAATCTAACCTCTTTCAACTCCCCAAGGCTAAAGCCCTTTCCTAGACGTTGTTTTCCGCCCTTCTTAAAAACGAGCGGCTTCGCCTCAACCATGATAGGTTTAGTCTCCTGTTGCTGCCTTTCGGCTCGGTCTAACCTTTTCAGCTCCACGCCCCTTTTTCCTCAAGCCCCTAACCTTTTTGCCTGCACTTGTTAAGCCTCTGAAGACTCTTCCCTTATGCTGTTTTTGGCATATCCAGTTTATGTCCTTGTCAGCCTTAATAGCGGGGTGATGGGGGTCAACCATTATGACTTCAAACCACTTGAAGCGTCCATCCTCGCCAACCCAGTAAGAGTTTAAAACTTCCAAGTTTGGAAACTTTCTGGCAGCTCGCTCCTCAGCTATAAGTTTCAGGCTTTTTGCTGGCTTATACTTTCTAACACCCATTCTTTTTGGTCTTCTGCCAGATCTTGGGCGTTGTTTTCGCAGTCCCCCTCGCCTAACACGGACACGGACAATGATAAAGCCTTGCTTAGCCTTATAACCAAGCTTTCTAGCCCTATCTAGGCGTGTTGGCTTTTCCACGCGAACTATCGCTGGTTCTTTCCGCCATTCTATAAGCCTCTGCCTCATCAGTTCCTCAACAAAGGACTGTTCAGGTTTTTTCCAAGCCTCTGCAATGTATTTATACGCCATTTTTTCACCTCAAAGTTTATGGTTCAACCAAACGGTTACATCCCGCGGATTCTATCCGCCACCAGCTCTCAATGATTTCCTAAGCGGCAAAATAAACTTTTCCGATAAGGCTATCTAGTCTTTGCCTCAAGCACAGCCTTTTTAACTAGGAGATAACCGCTCTGCCCCCTCCAAACCTTCTCAGCTTCAACGATTTTCAATCTTTTCTTGAAAAATGGGGCATCTAGCACTAGGGTTTCGTATTCGCCCCCTTCACCTACAAGAGAGACTCCGAAACGTTTGCTCAATGTGATTAAAGCGTTAACTGTTTCTGTGTCGAGTTTTCTTCCAAGCCAATCCTTTGAAAAGCCATAGGCATAAACACCAGTTATTATAACCTCAAAATTAAGGTCTAAAATCTCCTTTAGAATGCTGGCTGGGTTTTCATGCCAAAGGGGCGTTAAACACTTGAGCCTCAACTGCTTGCAGATTTCCTCTATTCTTGCCTTCTGATAGTTTGAGGCTATAGCCCCTGAAACGATTCCATCCACGTCAAGACTCGCCACTAAACGCTTCAAATCCTCAACTTCAACCTCCTTCACTCCGGAGGTTTCGCCTTTAACCAGCGGAATTCCAACGGCTTCCGCGAACAAGTCCATCAAATGAACGTTTGGGTAGTGAAACATCCAGCTGTCCTCCCTCAGCGGAATTATGCTCACCAAATATTTTACATCATAACCTAAGCGTAAAACTCGGTAGAGAGCAAGAGTGGAATCTTTCCCACCTGTGGCTAAAACTGCAACCCGCATTTGCCGCATTATCCCATAAGCTTTGACTTTGCCTCTCTAAACAACGCCTCAGTTTTAAACTGCCATTTCTCAAAATTTTTAGGCGCTAATGGATAATTCCTATAATGAGCCTTAACCTTGTTCATTAGGTTCACTGTGACCCTCAACTTGTTTAGAAAATGAACACGTTTTAAACCTCTAAAAACTCTTTTTGCCGCTTCAGTTATGTTCAAATGGAAATCCTCACCTAAACCAGCTTTTAAAACATCCTCCTCAGTCAACAATTTGTATTTCATACCGTAGCTTAATTCTTCATTGCTGCATTTTAAGAGCAAAAGCCTAAAAACGTCTAGAGCAGCCTGTTTCGTTCCATAGCTTTCCATATACTTGACGTTATATTGCCATAAAGTCTCTTGGCTTACATCGCCCTTCTCCAGAGCCTCCACAATGGTTTTCCCAGCCAGATATCCGCTTATCATCGAGGGTCCTATACCACCTCCATGTATGGGGTTCACGAGGCATGCAGCATCTCCGGTGATTATTACACCATTTCCAACCATGTTGTCTAATGGTCTCCTCGTTGGATCATACCATGATCCCCCGTTAAGCAATAGTGAACCATCAAATAAGGGCTTGGTTAAGACGTGTTTGTAAAATTGCCCTTTTGGATTTGGAAACTTGTCCCGCATGCAAACTCCAAGCCCAGCGTTAACTTTTGCGCTGCCTTTATAGAAAATCCATGTGTAGCCACCCGGCGTTACATCTTGGTTTAAATATATCTCGCAGTAATCTTTGCCCTCAACCTCTTGTTTAAGCTGTCTGATCTCCCTGTAACAAGCTTCCACATCTTCGTTAGCTATTTCCCTTTCAACTTTCATTTCATCTGGAAGTTTCCGTCTGATAACGGCTAGAAAGCCGCTTGCATCCACGATTGTTTTTCCTTCCAAACGAACTTTCTCGCCTGTCTTCATGTTTTTAACCAAAACCCCAGTTACAAATCCTCCTTCAACAATAGGCTCTAAACATTGAGTTGAATCAAACAGGACCGCACCGTTGTCTAACGCCATCCTTAACAGCCACTGTCCAAAAAGACGTCTATTCAAGAGGTAGCCGGAGAAATCCTCATGCCTAACGGTAAAAACGGTTTCCAAGTCAGGGGAATATATTTTAACGCCCTTTATCCGTCTCTCCAACTCGCCGTGCTGAGGAGGTTCTAATCCAACACTTTTTAGGTGATGCTCCCCTAAAGCATCCCCACAAATTTTCTCGCCGATCTCTCTCTGACCTTTCCTTTCAACCAAACAAACCTTCAAGCCAGCTTGAGCAGCTGTTTTGGCTGCTAGGCACCCAGCTGTTCCAGCTCCCACGACTACAACATCAAATTTCATGGTTAACCCGCTTCACCTTTTCATACTTTGCATGCAAATCCTTTATAAACCTTGAAGCCGTCTAAAATTCTCTAACATTATTTGTGCTGAAATACTTTTGGACATAGTGGAATGGGTATGGTCGTCGTCTCTTTTGGCGTGTCAAACACTATGCAGGTTAATGTCTTTTCTATGCCCTTAACGGTTCTTAGCTTGTCTATAACAAATTTTCCAACAGAGTCCACATCCTTATCCTTAACCTTGATTAATATATCCCAATCTCCAGATATTATGTGCACTTCCTGGACTTCTGGAAACTTTGATATTTGCTCGGCTATAGCCCTCTGGGAAAGGGGCACCTCCTCCTTATCAGTTCTATAGGAGAAAGATGCCAATATGAAAGCAGTCACGCCAAAATTCAGCTTTCTATGATCTAAAATGGCTCTGTACTCCTTGATTATTCCTTGCTGCTCCATTCTCTTTATTTTCGCGAAGACCGTTGTTATGGGCGAGTTTATTTTTCTCGCAATCTCCTTCGCCGTCATCTTACAGTTTTTCTGCAATAGGTTCAGTATTGCCAAATCCTTTTCATCTAGTTTGAAGCTCATGGAAAAAATTACATAAAATCAAACATAAAAAAGTTACTATTTGATAAAAATACAGATTTTTCAATAAAAAATTTAAAAATGTCAACCGTATTTTTTGACTCTTATGAGCGGCAATGTCCTAGAAAGCCTAAAGAAAAGATACATAACGCTGAGAGATAACGGACTGGCAAGGGTCTTTAAGATTCAAGATGAGATAATATCCTCAATTCGGGCTTTCCTAAAAAGTGAGGGCTTTATCGAAATTTTGGCGCCGATAATTGGACCCGTAACAGATCCGGGCATTAGAGGAGCGAGGCAAGCCACTATAGACTATTATGGTGTTCCCTTCAAGGTTATGAGCAGCATGATCCTTTACAAACAAATGATCATAACCACTCTGCCAAGGGTTTTTGCCCTTTCGCCGAACATCCGACTGGAACCATTAGAAACTGTGAAAACGCGTCGTCACCTAACAGAGTTTAGGCAAATAGACCTTGAAGTTGCCTATGCCACATGCGAAGATGTCATAGAACTGGGTGAGAGGATGCTCCGTTATGTGATAGCCAACGTGAAAGACAGGTGCAGCAATGAGCTTGGAGAACGCGGAAAAACACTGAAAGTGCCAAAGTTGCCATTCAAAAGATACACATACAAGGAAGCCCTTGAGATTCTCAAGAGTATTGGGATAGATATGGAATATGGCACGGAGATTCCATGGGAAGCCGAGGAAGCCATATCGCGAATGCATAGTGAACCTTTCTGGATAACAAATTTTCCAGCCAAGGCGAGAAGCTTCTATTATATGGAAAGGGAAGAAGAACCTGATGTTTTGGAGGATTTTGACTTAATATATCCGGAGGGTTTCGGCGAGGCAATTTCAGGCGGGAGAAGAGAGCATCGATACGATAAGCTTTTGGAGAGGATGCTGAAGAGTGGTGAAAACCCCGCTGATTATGAGTGGTATTTGGATATGTTGAGGGTTGGTATCCCTCCTTCAGCTGGCTTTGGTATAGGTGTTGAAAGGCTTACAAGATTTATATGTGGTCTAGAAAATATCTGGGATGCTGTTCCATTTCCTAAAGTTGCTGGGATACCTTCTCCTTAAACTTTGTAATGATAGTTTGAATCTGAATTTCTAATTCATAATTGTTAATTATATTTTGGGCGAACTGTGGAAACGTTAAGATAAAAGAAGGCGCAATTAAATGATGAAAAAAGCCACAGTAAAAAGGAGCCAAGTTTATACGGTTGATTTGACAAAAATTGATGGAGACGGTGCTTTTCCATGCCCGAAATGTGGGGTTATAATATCCCCAGACGACGAAACTGAGGAAGTTTACCAGATTGTTGAAACAAAAGTTAAAGGAGACGATTTAGCAGAGCTTATTCTCCGATGCAACAAATGTGGAAGCACCATAAGACTTGTTGGCTTCCTACAACAAACCGTTGAAGGCTGAAGAGCAGCACAGTTCCTACTTCTCTTCCTCAAATTTTCGACTCACTGCAACAAAAACAAGCCATAAAATGGTTCCATAAAAGATTCCGTTAAAAATGGCGCTCACAAACCTCTGGTATTCCTCACCGATTTCACCCATTAAAGTGCATATAAAGTTTCCTGGAAACATGGGTGAAGGGATTAAAAGCGAAGCAGCTAAGAACATTAAAAAGAAAACTATTAGTATTGAAATTCCCTTCACATATCTTCCCACTATAAATCTCATGGTATCCGAAGTAGTAATATTTATTAAATATTTCTGTTCTCGTGTTCAACACAGCTACAAAAGGCTTATTAAATTCAGAACATAGGAAACGATAAAACAAAGATTAAAACTAAAATGGCGGCCATGATTTTTCGTCCTTTAGAGAGACTTGAAACGTCGTCTAATGGTCCAGGGTGCCTTTGCATAGCCAATAAGAGAACAAATAATGCCATCAACCAAAAATCACTGAGCATCAGCAAAACAATTGACAGTATCGTTAGAACGATTCTAGTTTTATCTCCAGCTATGGATCTAGCGACATGTCCTCCATCAAGCATTGCTGCGGGTAAAAGGTTAAGCATTGTAAGCACCATTCCAACCCAACCAGCAAAACCCACAGGATGAAAATATAAAACTTGACCTTGAGGGCGAGTAGGAATTAATCCTCTGAGTCTAAGCAGCTCGCCAATGAGAATCATAATCAGCGGAACTGGTAGGATGACGGCTTCCTCAGTGGGCTGAGCTGGTACAGACATTGTTAAACCCGCAGCGGCAACAAGTGTGGCAACTATAAAACCGGAGATAGGCCCACTGACCCCTATATCAAATAAGGCGTCCCTGTTAGGTGGAAGAGACTTTTGAACTATGACCGCGCCAAAGGTTCCTATTCCTCCACCAATAATTGGTGGGGGACCCGGAATAAAGTATGGGGGCGTTGCCTCTATTCTGTTCTTGTTTGCTATAAGTTTATGGCCCATTTCATGCACTCCGAGAATCGCTAATATGGCGATTGTGAATGTTATTCCTCCAAAAACTGGGTCTATCTTTCCACCTATTGAGGCTAAATTTGATGCTAAAATGTAACCTGTTGTGAAAGTTGTTCCGATGGTTACAAAAAACAGCACCCAGTTAACAAGTATCTTGCTTGGTTTGATAGGCTGTTTCTTAATAATCCTTAAAACAAGTTTTCCATCAGCCCTTCTTAGAAATGCTATTAAACCCATTGATTCCAAACTTCTGAGCAATTTTAGAAAAGCCTGCTTAGTTTCTTGGGGGTGTTTAAGGTAGAAGGTAGGAATATTATGCTCTATAAGGGCTTCCTCCACTTGAAAGTGCTTGCAGACAATTTCTTTCAGCTTTTCGAATTCTGTTTGGTTTATTTGCTCCTCTGTTTCGTTCATATACTGCCCTTGTAGCTTTAAGTCACCTACTAAAATGGCTGTGTATTAAAAAAGCTTATTGGAGATTTTAATTTAGTTTTATTCGGATTCTGAACCGCTAAAAACTTTTTAATAATCGCCAAGGGCAAACGTCCACAGAAGCCCTGCAGAAAAGTTATCTTTAAAGGAGACAAGAAGGTGGAAGAGGCCGAGAAGAGCAAAAACGATTCTTCCATCGCTATTCTTCTCCCAACATACTGTGAAGCTGAAAACATTGAAAGCCTAATACACACCATTGAAAATTTAGGGATAAACTCAAGGATAATAGTTATAGATGATTCAAGCCCTGATGGGACAGGAGAGATTGTCAAAGAACTGCAGGGGATTTACAGAAACATAACATTGCTGATACGTCCTTTCAAAGCTGGACTTGGAACGGCGATAACCTATGGCTTCCGCTTTGTTTTATCCCAGGAGGCACCTCCAAAGTATGTTATCACAATGGATGCTGACTACTCGCATGATCCAAAAGAGATACCTAAACTGCTACAACAAGCTGGGAAGGGCTGCGACATTGTTGTTGGAAGCAGGTACTGTGACGGCGGAGTTGTTAAAGGTTGGCCTTTAACAAGATTGGCAATTAGTAAAATAGCCAACAAGGTAACTGCAAAAATTGTAGCCTTGCCAATAACAGACTTTACAAGCGGTTTCAGATGCTATTCTAGGGATTATATTCAAAAAATTCTTCCGAATCTCCATAGCCAAACCTATGAGATTCAAATTGAAACCCTTAGGCAAGCGAGCATTAACAAGGCTAGGGTGGTTGAAACTCCGATAACTTTTACTAATAGAAAGAAGGGAAAGTCAAAACTAACTAAAAACGAGATACTAAGCTTCCTGCTATACATCATAAAAACTGCTTTTCGCAACCTTAAAACCTTAAGTTTCAGCAAACATAACGCTTAAATTATTGGGATTTTCGAACTGCGTTTTGATTTTCTGGCACATATACACGTTTTTTAGTTGTTGCCGCTATTTTCCATACTTTGTGAAGAGGTTTTCCTTTTTTAAGGTCGATTCTCGCCATAATATTTACAATAGCTTCAAGAAAGCAAGCTGCCATAAAGTAGGGGAGGGCCCTCCAATTTCTTCTAAACCATCTTGAAAATATGGCAATTTTGTCACTTAAGGGGCTGGCTTCTAAGATCATTGGGGAGAGCTTTGTTTCCCTTTTTACTCTTAAATGTCCGTAGATGACCCTTCTCCTTTGATTTATGTAGTCAGTGATGGTTTCGGGTCCTCGGAAAAAGGCTATTGCTTTTTCCTCAAATATGATTCTGTAATTTTTTTGTTGGCATACTACCCCCATGTATGCGTCGTCATTCACAATGTCTTCTGGGACTCTGTCGCATATGCCTCTTCTAATAGCAAAAAGGACTCCTCCCAAGTGTTGCGCTTTACCCTTCTGGTGATAATAACGTTGGGTTTCATTGTGTAAACCCCAAATAACGGCGTTTACTTGTCCCATGAAGCTATTAACTTTAACAGGTATCTGACAACCAGAAACGGCTCCAACTTTGGGATCGTGGAAATGTTTTAATAATAGGTTGATGGCGCCTGGTTCTGGAAGGTGGTCAGCGTCGAGGTGGACAAATATTTTCCCTCGATAAAGGCTGAGTATTCGATTTAATGCTGGTGCCTTTCCCCTCCTTTCATTTTCCAGAATTAGCTTAACACGCTCATCTTTTCTTGCGAATTTTTCGACAATATTTGGAGTTTCATCGGTACACCCTGAACATATAACAATGATTTCTGAGTTGTAAGGTAGAGATTGTTTTGTTAAAAGGTTTTCAAGTAAGGCTCCGATGTTTTCCTCTTCGTTGTAGGCGCATATGCCAATACTAACGTCCAAAAGGGATACCCAGCTTTCGCCATTCCGCGCTTCGGTTGGAAAATTTATAAGGATTATGTTGAAAATGGAACAAGATCCCCCTCCTAAGGATTGCTTCTAAAAGTAGAAGACAGTATATGCGCTTTTCATTCTCTTTCTGAATTTAACAGTTTTCCATAGATATGGGTGAGATTAGATAAGTGTTTTAAACTTGTCAATGTTTTTACGCATTCCTTGCAATTTTTCTTCATCCATTTCCAGAATGAAAAGTATGCCCATAACATATATAACGGAGGCAGCTAAGCCGAAAAGCAAGAGCTCCGGCAAGTATCCGGGATAGCCCGGAACAAAGTATGGGGAGATAAAGTAGGATAGGTCTCCGTAGTGGGCGAAAATGAAAAGCATTACGGTGAGGCTTATTGTCCAGTAGATAAACACTATTTTGGAACTATTTTTTATAGCTGCAAGCACTAGAAGGAAGGGTAAAATCCATATCAGATATTGTTCGTTGACAACGGTGTATGTGAGGTAGATTGCTAAGTGTGCCAATGTGATGTAGGCGAAAAAATCCGTAACGTCCAAGTTTTTCTTTCGGCTTATTCCATAAAGTAGGATAACTGTTGCGACACAAATTAGTATTGGCGAGATGGGAACGTTTGCTCTGATATTCATTTGCTTGAATAGGCCTTCCATTATGTTAAGGGGTGTTAGTCCGAAGAAAATGTTAGAGCCGTACCAGTCTGGCGATGCCCTCCCCTTTAAGAGAAGCCAAACCATTGTGGTGGAGGTAATGAATGGTTCTTGACCGAAAATTAGGGCGAAGCAGAATTGGACTAGAAGCATGGTTAAAACAGTTAAGCCCATTGTCACAAGAAGGTATTTCATTGCCGCGGCTGGTTTCCGATATTTTTTGTAGTGTAGGAGGGCAAGTATTGGTGCAAATATAATTGGGTACATTTTGAATAGCGCGGCTGTGGAAAGGGATACGGCTGATTTGCCACTTTTTCCTTCTAGAAGGAGCCATGTGGCTAACAATGTGAAAAGTGTTGGTATTGTGTCAAACATTCCCCAGACAGCTGAAATAAATATGACGAAAGGGTTTAGAATCCACATGTAGACATGTCTGCGGGCTTTCTCTTCATCGGAAAATCTCCTAATTATCTTGAGCAGTAGTAGGGATATGGCTAAATCTGATAGGATTAGAGGCGTTTTAATCAACAGGTCAAGTAATGGTAGATTTTCGGGCTCGTAGGAATGGTAGGCCTCGCATGGATTATTGAATGTATACATGTCCCGCCAAAGTTCGCTGACATTTGCTGGGAAAGTTGGATGGGAAGCAGCGGCATAAATGGGGTAGACTGCGAGTAGGCAGAAAAGCCACAAAGGTGGGTAACTCCAGAAGAACACTGTGGCATTTTTATCTATCCACGCCGGCGGATTTAGCGGGTTAACTCCGTATTGGTAGGCGAATGCTTGATTCAGCCTCCAAATATACATGTCGTATCTGTGTTCCGTGAAGGGAGCAAACGAAAAACGGATTAGAACCGCAAGAGTTAGTATTAGGGCTGTTTTTGATTTGAGAAACTTTTTAGCCAAACTTTTTATGTTCAAAGCTATACACTTGTTCGGTTTTTGAGGTTCAATTTTTATTTGCCGAGAGTCACCCCTTTATATGATTAATGTATGAAATTGAATATTGCATACCTGCTGCTCCACGACCAAAAGTTTAGCGAGTGGCGTCTAGAAGACTTTGTCTTTCAACGCTACCATTTCTCTAAAGATTATGCTGAAAGGGTTGGCCGCAGAGGCAATAATGTTGTCCTCTACACGTTCCACCAAGACTTGAGGGAGACTAGAGAGTTTTGTTTGGGCAACTATGTGCTTAAGGCTTTTCCTGTTAAGTTTAGGTTTCCACCACTAGTTCCGATAGGTAACTCTCATAATTTTGGGATAATAAAGGAACTTGTAGAGGGCAATTTTGGCATAGTTCATTTTCACAACTATTACTTTTGGTCTTTGGCGCCAATGATTTTTGTTAAGTGTCGCCGCCAATGCGGTTGGAGGCTTGTCGCCCAATACCATGGGGAGCCTGAACTCCAAATTCTTGGAAAACACATTCATAGACCATTTTTGGGGGTTGTTGACAAGTTTCTTGTGGCGCTGGATGAGGAGATTTACTGGCTGGAAAAACTTCATGTTAGCCGCAGCAAAATTCTGAAATTTCCAAATGTGGGAGTTGACACCTCCCTGTTCCGCAGAGTTGGCAAGAAAGCTAAGGTTCCACATTTAATTTACGCTGGTAGAATGACTTTTAGGCCTAGAACTTTGAAGGAGCAAAATCCATGGCTTATCCTGGAGGTTGTTCAGAGGCTTAAAAGAAAGTATGGTGGCGACTTTAAAGTTTTAATGGTTGGGGATGGACCGGCACTTGACGCATTGAAAAGTTTTTCTAAAAGTTTAGGTCTTGAAAGAAATGTTGAGTTTCTCGGTTTTGTTTCTCACGTTTTGCTGCCAGAACTCTATTCAAAATGTGTCTTGGCATTCGCCCCTACATCCATGTTGGATTTAAATCCCCTTTGGGGTGGCGCCTTAAAAGAGGCTCTTGCATGCGAGGTGGCTGTTGCAGGTTTTAACCCTTATATCAGAAGTTACTTGGAGGCGAGGAGGCGTTTCGGCTTGCTTCTGCCAACGGATGTCAGTAGAGCTGCAGAATTTTTATGTATGGCTCTGAGGGATCCGGACTTTCTGGTTGAGGCTGGTTTGCATGGTAGAAGATTTATAGAAATGTTTTGTTCTTGGGAAAAAGTCATTGAAAGGCTCCTAAAAGTTTATGGAGAATTGTTGTCGGAGGCTTGAAACGGAACTTCAAACTTGGGGTTTGCCAATGTCTACGAGATTTTCGGAGAAAATGGGAGGTAAAGAAAAGGGGGATATGCGTGTTTATGGGTCTGGGTGGATTCCGCCTTTAACCAGTTCCACTGTTGTTTCGCTTATTGTTCCTAGAACTTCTGGTATTGTCCATGTTGGGTGTTCTGGGTCTGTGTAGTCTATTTCTATTATTATCGATGTTGCGCATCGTGGGAATCTTTGCAGTTCGTAGATGATTTCTTCGTGGAAGAACTTTGAGGCGTAGAAAGTGTCTCTGGCGCTGATTCCCCATACTAGGAAGCCAACTGTTCCGTTTATATCTTTGTATGTGGCGATGACTGCGTAGCCAACAGTTGCGTTGCCGCTGTACGTGTCTTTACTCCAACATGGCAACGCTATTATTTTGTTAACCCATGGTGCATATGGTGTAAAGGGCGCTTCGGCAGTGTTGAGGCCGTAGAAGGCGTCTGTGAAATCGTTGAAGTATTCGGCTATGTGGTTTGCCAGCGGGCCTCCAACCCCAATTACATTAGAGCTGGCTATTGGCCATGTGTGGCACCAGTCGTCTCTTAAGGCTATTCTGTAGATGCTATCCTTATAGTTGGGCGGCCATCCTGTTCCTGTTCCGCTGAACTTGTGTAGGAGGTATGGTATGCTTGTTAGGGCGTATTCCTGGAATATCATGTCGAAGCCTGCATTCCCAATTTCAATTTGTTTATTCTTGAAGGCTGCTGAAACTAGTGAGGAGCCGATGGAGTCTGCGGAATGGGCGTCTCTTCCGACGGTTACCCATTCATAACGTCCGCCAACATATTCAAAGTATAGCGTGTGCGTCAATTGATCTCCCACTCTTACTGTGGCATCTTCAACCGTTACTGTTATGGTTGCGTTGCAGTGGGTTCCGTTTGTTGCGGCTGTTACAGTTATGTGCACTGTCGGCTTGAAGAAGAACACGTGGAGATCTTTCAGCGGTGGTGCAGCAATGTCGTAACCTATGGCGTCGAGGGTTGCATTTATCCATAAGCCCGTTGGTTCTGTTCGATTTGCAAATTCATGCCCGTAGTTTAATCCTATAAGGTAAGCGGTTTGATTCTTAAACACTTTAAAGTTCACATATGGACCCGTTGGTATCTCTACATCAAGCATTCCACTTTCAGCTTGCTCCGTTTCGTTTGCCACCTTTACTGTCAAGTCTTCAATGAGGAAGCTCCATTGAGCGCCTAAACCGTCTGGTCCGATAACCTCGCTTATGTCCTCTTCATCCAACAATGTTATTGGCTCTTCTCCTAGAGGTATGTTTGTGAAGGTTTCACTGTACAGAGTAACGCTTGTCGGGCCAAACCACCAAGTCTGGGTGGAATAGAGTATTTTGATCTCCGTTCCCGCTGGCGGCACTTTGCTGGCTGGTATGTGTATTACGCCTGTTCCATCCTCGTCCACGTATAGTTCGTAGTGGTATGTTGTGGCTACTGCACGTATTGGAATCTTGAGGGCTCCTCCCCATAGGACCCTTTCACTGAAGCTGCAGTATTCTTCCCATGTTTGGGCCTTCCACACTGGCTTATGCTCCAGTATTATGTTTAAATCTTTACCTACATCCTCAGTCTTTACTGTGTAGAATTGGACCCAACGTTCAGTATACTTTTCAACAGCATCCACTAGACTCCACGGATTAAAAACTTCGTCTAGCTGGTATTTGACTTCAATGTCAAGTGCAGCTTCTGGATGGCCTGTCATTTGTGGGTCTTTTGCATCATGATAGTCTGTTAAGCCTACCACTTCGACTCCTCTAAACTGGCCTGGGTAGCCTTTTCCCAGCATGAAGTCCCATTCGCCGACAACGAAGGGTATGTCCGGCTCACTTGTTGCTGGCACCATGTCCTCATCGTTAACCCATATTAGAGGCTGAAGAGATTTGTCCCATGCATCAACGCTATAGTCTGAAAGCGTAGGCCAGAAAGCCTTCCAACCCACATATTTTAGATCGCTGCTAATTATCTGGGCAACATCATAATAGTGGGGAACACTAGTTAAACGTGTTCCATCCTCATATTTCCATAGCTTGTATACAACGGTAACCCAATCTGTTTGGCGTATAGATATATGCCAAGTAATCTCGCCAGTAGTATAGTTGATGTTGTAGTGGGTCCCCTCCTCCTTGAAGACCCCATTCACATAAACCCGCACAGAACCTGCAACTATTGGACCACCATAACCGTCCTTCTCCACTGGAACCTCGTCTAGGGCATAGCCATCCTCTATCCATTCTCGCATTATACCGGGTGCAAGATGCCATTCAGAGCCATAACACGTTGTAAGCTCTTGATGGAAGAAGTGGGCGTAGCTTCCGTAGCTTGGCGGCGGACCAAGGTCCCACTCTTCTCTGTTGCTGAACTGTATGTCAAGCGGGGATTCAAGTTCCTTGCCAGTAATCACTTGCTTAATATCCTTGAAAATTATAACTTGCTTTTTAACCTTCTCAAAAATGAAGGTCAATACAACATCAACGATTGGCCATGTTTCATCTGGATGATCAACAATCCCGTCTTGGTCGCTGTCAAACCAGTCGTAGAGATGAGTTACCGAAAGGGCTACATAACGCCTAGGCCCATTATACAGCACTGTTAATGGCTCTGTGTAGGCATAGCCCGTTGTCTTCCTCCCGCCATGAGGCGCCAAATTAAACGGGTATGGGTGACCAACCAGCCAGTCTCCTCCGTAGGCGGCCATGTCGGCGAACATTGCCATTGCAAGAACCCGCCTATCCCTATAAGTTCTGTGGGTGTACCTTATGTCAATGAGCCAACCGTTCAACCAGAGCTTAGGGTCAATGTATTCGTTGGCGAAGGGGTCTCTAGACGTTCCAGCCTTTTGGTCGTATGTTCCAACACTGTCATACCCTGGATATTGTAAACCGACACCGACACCCGTTGTTACTGGGTAGTTTATCATCTCGCCGAACTTTGAAAGTCCAAAGTCTATGCTTTTTGTTGTGAATGGATAAAGCGAATAATAGTCGCTTGTCAAAACACCATTAACTTTGGTGTACCAACTTGTCGGGTCTGCTGCTGTTACCGTGGTGAGAAGCATTGGTGTAAAGGCTGCTGTTGCAATTATTATTGTTGCTAATAACGCAGATAGCTTTTTCCTTTTTTCCATTTTCATTCCTCTTTTGGGTCACGTATGGAAAGGTTGGCACGTTTATTAAAAATTTTTTAGAGGTTCTGACTCAGAATTAGAACAAAAACCAATAACACATCAGACAAAAATTTAATTCAATATTCTATGTTTCATTTTCTAAAAAATTTCAAATGTTTAGGCGCCTCTTCCTTTTCGTCAACCGAGAAAACTTCAAAAAGCTCGAAACTTGCCCCACAGCTCTTACATTGAACATAGGCGTGGTTGCGCCTTATCCCAAGCCAAAAGCCTTCACTAGAATTACATTTTGGACATACATTAAACTTGCTTGCCACAGCTAAGATTTCATCTAACCTCAAAGCTTCTCCAATCTCCAAAATAATAATTGTGTGCCATGAAATTTATGAATTACTATTCTAACGGAAATATTCCTCTCCACAAACGTGAGTCGACAAAGTTTATTAGAGGAAACGATTCTTCAAAAGGCTGTTCAGAAATGATAATCAAAATGTTCACTGTTGGAAGGCTCTTCACAAACTGTTACGTTGCTGCATGTCCAGAAACATGGGAAGCCATAATCATAGACCCCGGATTTGAAAGCGCTTCTGAGGCAGAAAAAGTTTTTCGGTTTGTCGAAGAAAACTCCTTGAGGCTAAAATATACTATAAATACTCATGGCCATTCTGACCATATATGTGGGAATGGAATAGTTAAAAGGAAGTTTCAGACGCCAATTTTGGTTCATGAGAAGGACGCCTTTATGCTTGGACCCCTTGGCAAGGTGATTGCAAAATTTTTCGGCTTTAACAACACTTCACCATCCGCGGACATCCTCCTCAAAGATGGAGATTACATTAGGTTTGGCAAAATAGCCCTCAAAGTTATGCACACCCCGGGGCATAGTCCAGGAAGTATATCCCTAATGGGCAAGAATGAAGTGTTTACTGGCGACACTTTATTTGCAGGCTCTATAGGAAGAACAGACCTTCCACAAAGCTCAGAATTAGACATGAAAAAATCATTAAAGAAGTTGGCGAACCTGCCTGACGATTTTAAGGTTTATCCAGGACATGGTCCAACAACAACGATTGGTGAGGAAAAGCGGAGCAACCCGTTCCTCATCATGGAATGGTAAATTAGGCGTTTAAAGAGTCTCTCTAAACAAGTCCTCGTCTTTTTCAATTTTCAGCTCCTTTGCACTTGATTTTTCGCAGTATTCCAAAATGTCCTTTAAACCCTTAAAAATGACTACTGGTGTAGCCTCTTCAGCTTGTCCCATGAGAAGTTCCGCCGCGGCGGCGATTTCATCGGCAACCGCCACGTTTTTAACTTTTAAGATATATCCATAAAGGTCCCTCTTGCCCCTATAATCCTTAAAGGGTTTGATTCCAGCCAGTCCTATGGCAAAGTTCACTTGTCCACGTCTAAAGGGTCTGCTGTAAGTGTCGCATATTATCACCGCCACATCCTTCCCCGTCAGCTTTTTTATTTCTCTTCTGCATTTTTCCGCCGAGAAATCTGGATCTTTCGGGAGAAGGGCAAAGCTGCTATCGCCCTCAACATTTGATTTATCTATTCCAGCATTGATGCAAACTAATCCTCGAACATCCTCCACCAGTAGAATTTCGCTAGAAACCTTCACCAGATTTCTTGTCTCCCTTAAAACAAGCTCCACGAACTTTGGGCTTTTCCCTGTTTTTCCGGCAATTTCTCTAGCAAATTCGGACGGGACGACTTCTTTGAGGTTGACGATTCTCCCCTCAGCTTTCGAAAAAACTTTTTGAGCGATAACGATTATGTCTCCATCCTCAATTTCCAAACCATTTCTCCTTGCAGTTTCAACTATTATTTCTGCAATGTTATCTCCTGGCCTTATTAGGGGGAAGCCTTCAAGGGCTATAGCCTTAAACTCTTTCAAGTTATGCGCCAGCTTTGTGTTTCTAGATGATGTGCCTTCTCTACGTTAAAACTCTTGCTTTTTTCATTGCCTCCTAAAACATACTTTTGCAATGTATTTCCAAGTTTTATTTTGAATTCATAACGCTTAAGCAAGCCTTGGTAAAAGGTTAGTTTAACCAATAGATGGATGCATCCATATGAAAAACAAAAGCAAAATTTTAGCCTTAATCCTCTTCATAATCTTCGGTTTAGGAGTTTTCCCGCTTAATAATCTGTTCCCAATGGCGAGGGCAACCTATTTTGAAGGAGAAATCACAGAGGATACTGTTTGGACCCTCGTTGACAGCCCCTTTATTCTATCTGGAAACGTCACCATCAAAGAAGGAGTAACACTAACCATTGAGCCTGGAGTAGAAGTAAGATTCGGCGGAAAGTTCTCAATGATAGTAAATGGTAGGCTCATTGCGAAGGGAGCATCAGAGTTTAATAGGTTAATAAAGTTCACCTCCAATAAGGAGAAGCCTAAACCTGGAGACTGGGGAACAATCTACTTTAATGGAACTAATGTGTCTCCTTCGTTGCTGGAAAACTGCATAGTAGAGTACGGGGCAAGTGGCACAACAATAACGCATGGCGAACTAGTAATGAGGGGCAGCGTTATACGCCTAAACTCTGAAAATGGAGTAACAGCCTTAAACGGCTCGCTGACGATTGAACGTGACACTTTAATATACAACAATACGTTAAGCGGCATCTACATATCCGGAGGCAACGCCACAGTAAAAGTCAGCACCATAGAATTTAATGGAAACGGCATAACCCTAACTGGAAACCTCACAGCATGCAACATTAATATAACACAAAACATCATTGCCCACAATGCATACGGAATAAGACTGGACATGGAAAATTACAACAGAGAAAGTTTCATTATCACAAACAACAAGGTGCACTCAAACGATTATGGCTTTTATGTCTCAGCAAACAACACGATTATAGAGAGAAACTACATCTACAACAACAGCAAAGCCGGAATATTCTATGGACGGGGAGTTCACGAGGCCCACTTCGACGATATCTATAATAACACTTGCGGTATGATTGTTGCTAACGCCAACGTAGACGCAACATATAACTACTGGGGACATTGGAGCGGACCTTATCATGAGTCGCTTAACCCACGGGGTAAGGGCAACCCTGTAAGCGGCGACGCAGCTAACGTACACTTCATATTCTTCTTATCCGCCTCAATAGACTATGAGGGCAGAAATAATCCACCAAGAGCTGTTTTGTGGACAGATAAGGTGACTGTGGCACCGGGGCAAAATGTCACGTTTGTTGGAACCAACTCGTTTGATGTTGACGAGCATGGACGGGTTGACTACTACCTATACGACTTTGGAGATGGTGAAAGTAGCGGCTGGACAACTTTATCAATGTTCTTCCACTCATATGTGTCGGTCGGCGAGTACAACGCAACTTTGCAGGTCAAAGACGACTTTAATATAGTAAGTAACACCACCTCGACAATTATAAGAGTCTTGGATCTTTCACCATTGGAGGTCTCATTAACCCTTAGCAACTATACAGTTGATTACAATGCAACAGTTTTAGCCACAGTTTACGTTACAAATGGCACACACCCAGTAGTTTCAGCCAATGTAAACTTATTCGCTGTTGCGAAAGGTTTCTTTGCAAACCTGACCAGCTCGACGAATTCCTCGGGATATTCAACAATAACCTTCGTCGCTCCAAACGTTAAAGACGTTACTGACATAAGAATCATGGCCAGAGCTTCAAAAGATGGGTATGCCGACGGATCAGACCACAAGTATTTGAGGGTTCTTCCACCATTGAACGTTGCATTAGAGCCCAACCGTGAGAAAATTTTCTCTGAAGAGACAATGACTATAATGGTGAATGTCACTGACGCTTATGGAGAACCCCTTGCAGACGTGCACCTGCGTTTGTTCAGAAACGACTCGCTTATTATGGAGGGGTTCTCAGACATTAATGGAACAGCCATTTTCGAGTTTACCGCCCCCATAGTTGATGAGTTTTCAATTTTGACCATTAGTGTTGAGGCCATAAAGGATTTGTATGCAAAAGGCTTCAACACGTGTATAATTGAAGTGATACCCAGAGAACTCGACGTGATAATTTATCGTGGAGCCGAAACAATTCTATCGGAGGAATCTACACAAATATCCGTTTTCGTCTATTGGAGGGGCGAACCCGTTCAAGACGCTAACGTTTCTGTTAATGTTGATTATGGAAGTTTTGACCAAGCATTTGCTATAACCGATTCAAGTGGCATGGCAACATTCACGTATACAGCGCCAAGAACCACTGTAAACATTACAGCGAATATAGCCGCCAACGCAACAAAGTATGGATATGTCGGTGGCGTAAACTGGACTGTTATAGCGGTTATGCCTAAAGTGTTGGTTGTTCACGTAACTGCAGATCGCGACGTTACAATTTCTGAAGAGGAAATTAAAGTGTTTGTCCATGTAGAGTATGACGGAGTTCCCATATCAAACGCCAGTGTAACATTATCCTTAAACGTTTCTGAATTCTCGCCCTTAACTGCTTTCACAAATGATGAAGGCGATGCCGCATTCACTTTTAATATGACATTGGTTCCCCACGACATGGTTGTTGCCATCACAGCAACTGCTAGAAAAGATGGCTATGCCGAAAACTCTGATACGCTTTTGTTAACGGCGAAGCCTGGAAATCTAACAGTCGCTGTTTATGCGCTACCGCTCACTGTTAAGCCTGGAGAATTCTCCAAAATCGTTGTTCATGTTGCCTGCGGTGATAGACCTATCGCAAACGCAAGTGTTACCATAGCGGCGACAATTGAGGGCTTTGCTCCTATGGAATTGTTTACTGATGCTAATGGCTACTGTGAGTTTTATGTATTAGCTCCATCAACGACTAGGGCGTTAAGTGTGTCCGTCACGGTGGATGTCGCCAAAGTAGGTTATAACAGTGTTCACTTGCCCGATTGTGTTTTCTTCAATGTTGTTCCGGAGGCTGGAGGGATACCTTGGCTGACGATTTTGCTTGTACTTATTCCAGTGTTGCTGGTGGTTTTGATTGTCGTGTTGGTGAAGTTGGGGGTTATTCAGGTTTCGTTTGGTGAGGAAGAGGAAGGTAGCGTTTCGTAAGACGTAATATTTAATAACCAAAGTGTATAGATATATAACATAAGTACAGGAGAAGACACATGACCAAACTACACCTCAAAGAAAAACTCGCAAAAATCAGGAAAATGCGGATAAAATTCAACATTGGGAAACCTAAAAAAGTAGCTATCCCGCCGCCCCCACCGAAGCCGATTCCTAAAGGCTTCAAGGTTGTTGAGCGTTACCCGCTCTACGAGCCCTTCGCCCACGTAGCCATAGTTCAAAATCCGAAAACCGGTGAGTACAAGTACATTTTAGACGAGCTGCAGCTTGACCCCCTTGAGAGAAGCGTTTACAACCGCATTCTTGAGATACTCCTTGCAGAAATAGAATCCCCTAAAGAGGAAATAACCGATCCAAGAAAGTTCTTCGCAGAGGAAGCCAAAAAAATTGTTGACAAATACCGCATAAGCCTAGGCTGGCTTCCAGACGTTTCATGGTACAAGATTCTCTACCACGCTGAAAGAGACCTTGTGGGGTTCGGGAGAATAGACCCGTTAATGCGGGACCCAAACATTGAGGACATTTCATGTGATGGAGTGAACAAGCCCGTTTATGTTTGGCACAGAAACTACGAAAGCATAGAAACAAACCTAGAATTTGAAAACGACGAAGAACTCGACAATATGGTTGTTAAGCTTGTGCACATGGCTGGAAAACACGTAAGCTCAGCCTTCCCGATAGTTGACGCTTCGCTTCCGGGGAAGCATAGGCTTGCAGTCTGTTATAGGCGTGAAATCACGCCTTTCGGCACAGCCTTCACTATTAGAAAGTTTAGGGAGGATCCATACTCAATAATAGACCTCATAAATCTCGGCACCTTCTCCGAGGAGATGGCTGCCTACTTCTGGCTATGCCTAGAAAACAGAGCCTCAATAATGGTTTTGGGAGGAACGGCAGCTGGCAAAACAACAGCCCTAAACGCTTTAGCATGCTTGATCAGACCTGGAAGTAAGATAATCACTATTGAGGAGACGGCGGAGCTCAACCTTCCCCACGAAAACTGGGTTTCCCTCATAGCCAGACAAAGCTACGGGCTTGGAGGAAGCAGCGTAGGCGAGGTAACCCTCTTTGACCTTGTTAAAACCTCTATGAGGCACCGTCCAGACGTCCTCATAGTTGGTGAGGTTAGAGGACAAGAAGCCTACGTGCTTTTCCAGGCGCTCGCTACCGGTCACGGTGGCATGTGCACAATGCACGCTGAAAACTTAGACTCCGCCATAAAACGTTTAACTCAGAAGCCAATGGACATAGCGCCTGCTTACATTCCATTGATGAACATTGTCTTGTCAGTGCAGAGGGTGCACCTACAAAAGTCCGGCGAGAGGAAAGCCTACAGGCGTGTAATGAACGTGAACGAGATTGCAGACTACGAGGATTACAGATGCACTTTCAAGTGGCATCCCGTAAAAGATGAGCACTTATCATCACTGAACAAAAGCATAATGCTGGCTGGAATTTCAGAGCGCCTAGGCGTAAGCAGAAAAGATTTGCTGGACGAAATTGATAGGCGTAAACAAATTCTGCACTGGATGCGAGAGCGTAACATAAGAAGCTACAGGGACGTAGCCGCAATAATAGCGGAATACTATGCACGTCCAAAGCAGTTCTATGAAAAGGTCCTCGCCGGGGAGGAGGTGAAGGCTGTTGCCGTTTCTAGAAACCCTTGAAGCATGGTCCTTCCGCATTTTTGGGCGGGTAGCACCTTACTTTCTAAAGCATGTCGTTGAGTTCAAAGACTATCTGGAAAGGGCGAAAATCAAAATATACCCAGAAACGTACGTCTCGCTAATGCTTTTTGTCTCCGTCTTAACAATTCCAGTGACCATAATTTCCATTATTCTGCTGTATTTCTTCGGCTTTCTGCCAGCCATATTTCTTGTTCCATTTCCAATTTACGTGATGATAGGGTTTTTCTTAATACCTCTGTCAAAGGCTGGCGAAAGAGCCTCTAACCTCGAGAGGGAGATGCCCTTCGTAGCCGCATACATTAGCGTGATGGCTTCTGGCGGCATAGCCCCTTACACGAGTTTTAAACGTTTAGCCGAAGTTGAACTGATGCCGGCAATGCGAAGCGAAGCCAGAGAAATAATAAAGGACGTGGAAATTTTTGGGATAGACCCACTAACAGCGATAGAAACTGCTGCTAAAAGAAACCCTCTAGACATCTTCAAAGATTTTTTGGCTGGTTATGCCTCAACAGTCATAATAGGCGGGGACATCGGGCACTTCCTTGAGCGAAAGGCTGAAGACATTTTTAAGACGAGGGCTATGCGAGTGAAGGCTGCCGCTGAAAGACTTGGGATGCTATTGGAAACTTTCATAATCGTCATGGTTTTGATGTCCATGTGCTTCTTCATCCTCTTTGCTGTGGAAAGCATGCCTAACGTTGGAGGTGGAGGAGGGGTTACAATGCAGTCTGGCATAATCCTCTACACTTACATATTCACGCCTATGCTTTCTCTAGTCTTCATTTATTTGGCGCACAGCATGCAACCTAAAACGCCAGTTGTGGACATGCGCCCCTACAAGGTTTTCGGAGTATGCAGCGTATTCGGCATTTTGTTGCTACTGTTGCTAACTAACTTTTTCGGTTTCCTCGAAGTTCCGTTTCTCAGCCCGATCCAAAAACTTGTAGACTTGCCGATGGCTATAGCGATAGCCCTCTTCGTTATGACAGCTCCTGCAGCCATAGTATACCATAAGGTTAGCAGTTATAAAGCAAGCATGGAGCAAGGAATCAACAGCTTCTTAAGGGACTTGACAGAAGTTAGGAAGACTGGTCTGTCACCGGAGAAATGCATAGAAAGCCTATCAAACCGTGATTATGGAGTTTTCAGCAAAGAATTGCGCAAGATAAGCTCCGAGATTTCGTGGGGTGTCCCGGTTAGGAAGGTGATTATGGACTTTGTTAAGCGTACGAAAAGCTGGTTAGCTCAGCTCGTCATGTTCCTTCTCGTGGAAACGATAGATGTGGGTGGCGGGACCATAGCCATGATTGAATCCCTTGCAAGGTTCAACAATTTGACGCAGGAGGTTGAGAAGGAGAAGAGGATGGCTACGCGCCCCTACATGATGATGCCCTACTTCGCTGCGGTCCTACTGGTGGCAACAACGCTCATGATGCTAAACTTCGCCACCGCCACAAGAGAAGTTGCAGGAGGCACTCAAACGGCAGATATAGCAGGTATAAAAACAATCTTCACAACAGCCGTGATTTTCCACAGCTATCTGATAGGCATTGTAGCTGGCAAAATAAGCGAAGAGTCGGTGGCTGCCGGCTTTAAACACGCAGCAATACTGGTGATAATTGCTGCCTTAGCTGCGAATCTCGTGCCCATGTTTCTATAACCCAAAGGAGGGTAAGAATTGGGGTTTAAGCATCCAAGGAACGCTGGGCTGAAAGGCAATGGAAATGCCGTTAGTCCTGCAATTTCATCTGTGATTCTCACTGGAGCGGTGGTGGTTCTTGTACTGGTGGCTATGACCTTCGCCATAAACCTTCGCGATTCAAAAATTGCAGAAAATGAGTTCGCCTCTGTTAGGCAGTTTATGCGGACAGCCGCTGTCCAAATAGATGACATAGCGTGGGTTCCGTGGCGCACTCAGACTTTTCGATATTCAAGGAGTTATGGAAGCATGAGCTATATGCCAAACATGCTGAACTTCACAATTTATTTTAGGAACGCCTCTGGTGAATATTGCCTTGGCTCTTATGTGTCAGGCATTCTTGCATAT
>JAWAZO010000002.1:0-58255 GCA_038817565.1 Bathyarchaeia archaeon | reverse complement strand
CAAAACGTATTCTAGGAACCGTTTTGTTGTTATTTCTTCTGTTAATGGTGATGGAACCTCAATGATTTGCCCGTTTAACGGTGTGGGTGGTTTTTGAGCTTGGAAGGCTGCTTGGCGCACCGTGACCATGTAGCTTTCAGCCTTGCGAAGCGCAGCCTTAACGTTTACTTTTCCGCCGTACATTTGCCTCGTAATGGTGAATATGTCGCCTTCAAAAACCAAGTCTATGCAGTCTGTTGCCAATGGAATGTTTAAGGCTGCTGCGAGTCTAGGTGCAAGCTCAACACCGTAGGATGTGTGCCCAATAATTGTCAAAACTGGTTTATGCTCCTTGATTATATAGGAAAGAACTTTCTGATAGGCTTCAGAGTTGAAGTTTTCAAGCTTTTCATCCTCAATAAGCAGAACTTTTTTGGCGTGCTCAGCCAAGTTTTTGGCGTGCTCTTTAACATTCTTGCCCAAAATAACAGCCACTGGTTCAGCGTTGGTTTTCTCTGCCAGTTCTCTGGCCTTCGTCAACATTTCAAAGGTTATATCTCTTATTTGCCCTTGTCTATGCTCAGCCAAAACAAAGATTTCGGTCATCCTTAAATCAGCCCCCTAGACTTTAAGATTTCAACAATTCTTGTGGCTATTTCGTCTGGGCTTCCCTTAAGGAACTCCGCTTGCTTCTCCACTGGTGGGACGTAAAGCCTCTCTATCTTAAGCCATGAACCAGCTTCGCCCACATCGTTTTCGCTTAGGCCTATGTCCGCTAAACCCATAACTTTAACTTCCTTCTGCATGGCCTTGCGGATACCCATAATGGAGACATAGCGAGGCTCATTTATGCCCGTTTGAACTGCGAAAAGAGCTGGCAGCTTGACCTCTAAACGTTCCTCTAAACCTCCCTCAAGCTCGCGGTTAACAACAGCCTTTCCATCGCTTAACTCAATCTTTTTAACCATAGTAGCATGCGGAATGCCCAGCAGCTCGGCTAAAACGGGGCCGACGACAGCGCTCCCATCGTCGCCTGCTTGTGCTCCAGTAAGGATTAGGTCGAAATGAAGGTTTTTGATCACGCTGTAGAGAATTTTTGCGGTTGCATATGCGTCTGAACCGGCAAACTTTGGGTCTGTTAGGCGTATGGCCTTGTCGGCGCCGCGGGCGAGACATTTACGCAATGTGCTTTCTGAATCTTCAGGTCCAACCGTTATAGCTGTGACTGTTCCGCCAAATTTCTCCTTTATGCGCACGGCTTCCTCCAACGCGTAGTCGTCCCACTCATTGATATCAAAGACTAAGCCTGCCTTTTCTATACCCTTGCCGCTTGCATCGATTTTGAGCTCCGCTTCTGCTGTTTCTGGAACATGCTTAACACAGACAATAATGTCCAAGCGCATTCTCTCCTAAATTGTTTTGAAATTTTTGTTACATCTGTTTTCATATATTTTTTACCCAACCATCCGTGCGGATTTAATGTTAAACTGTGCTTTATCCAGCAAAGCCTTTATCAAACGAGAACAGAAATGAAACTGGGAAAAAATGAAGAAGGAAATAGACTGGCTTCCGATTTTAATCCAATGCAGAAACAACGTTAAAAGGCGGATAACCCCGCTTCTAGGGAACGCGCACATACAAAAGCAACTAAGCCTTGGCATCGGGGCTGGCGGTGACCCAATAAAACAGGTCGATATGGAAGCTGAAAAAGCCATAGTTGAAACCATTGCTGAGTATGGAGTATCCTTCACGCTGATAAGCGAGGAGTCCGGCATAAAGGAATACGGCGAAAGTCCAGGCGAAAATTATGTGACAGCAGACCCGATAGATGGAACGACAAACCTAACGAGAGGTATACCTTTCTATGCAACATCCATAGCTGTGTCTGCAAAGCCAGAACTGAATGCTGTTCACACCGCGCTTGTGGCAGACCTCTTCCATGGCACAACATACACGGCAAAGAAGGGGCAGGGGGCATACCGCGACAACAAGAAAATATCTCCTTCAAAACAGACAACTTTGGAAGATGCGGTGGTGGGCATAGACCTAAACACCTACAAAGCCCGTGAAATTGCCCCATGTCTAACAAGCCTCATTGAAAAGACAAAGCATATACGCCACCTTGGAGCCAACGCATTGGAACTGTGTTATGTGGCTGATGGAACAACAGACGCCTTCATAGACATTCGTGGAAAACTTAGAGCAACAGACACAGCGGCTGCTTGGCTAATAATAAGGGAAGCCGGAGCACTAATAACAACGCCCAATGGGAAGCCTTTAAACGCCAAACTAGATCCGAGGGGAAGGTTGACCTTCGTGGCTTCCGCCAACCAGCAAATTCATGAAAAGGTTTTAAGCCTAATAAAAAAGGGTTGAAACGGAACAAATGATAACACCTTTAATGCCCCATCCGGCGGCCCTTGTAAAGACAAAGAAAAAAAGAGTTTTAGTTATGGCTGATTTGCATATAGGATGGGAAATAGCCCTATCAGAAAAGGGCATACACGTTCCCACACAAATGCCGAAGCTTTTGCAGAAATTGAAGATGCTCATAAGTTTGTATAAGCCGGAAAAACTACTAATAGTAGGCGACGTCAAACACACGGTGGCAACAGCCGAAATAAGCGAGTGGCACGACGTCCCAGATTTCTTCACAGAACTAAAAACGCTTGTCCAAGAAATACATATAATCCGAGGAAACCACGACGGAAACCTCGACCCACTACTTCCAGAGGGCATAAAAACCCTCCCCTCATCCGGAACCATCATAGATGATGTAGGCTTTTTCCACGGCCACCGTTGGCCATCACCAGCGCTTTTGAAGTGTAAAATCCTTGTAATGGGACATGTACATCCAGTTGTGGTGTTCCGTGATCCTGCAGGATTCAAAATAACAAGGCATGTTTGGGTTAAGGCAAACTGCGACAAGGAACGGTTGACAAGGATTTTGTTGGAGAAGAATAAGATAAAAATTGAGAAAAGCCCACAAAAAACACTGCTTAAACATTACGGATTTAAGCCCAAAACCTCCCAGCTTTTCATAATGCCATCCTTCAACGAGTATTTGGGGGGAAAACCATTAAACGAGAAAAACTCCGGCACAGAAGAAAAAGGCGAAAAGGTTATTGGACCAATTCTAAGGACGAATGCCGTTAACTTGGAAAACGCGGAAATTTACCTCTTGGACGGAACATTTCTCGGAGCTTTAAGCCAGCTTAAAGCATTAGCATAGCGCAAAGATTTTATAGATTAAAGTTTTCCTCACTAAACTAGGTGGAAAGATGCCTTCTGAAGAGGATTTCCCAGAATGGTTTAGAAGGAGAAGATTTCCATTCTTCGGAAGCTGGTTCTTCGAGGACATAGACAGAATGTTCAGAGAGATGGAAAGGTGGATGGAAGAGGAATTCAAAGAGTTCACCTCAAGAATCCCGAGGGACTATGTTAGAGAACGCAAACTGCCCAACGGGTCAACAATAAGGGAGTGGGGACCCTTCGTTTACGGCTACAGCATAAAAATAGGGCCGGATGGCAAACCAGAGATTCGAGAGTTTGGAAACGTTAAACCAACACGTCTCGGACCGAAAGTTAAGGAGGAACGCGAACCACTGGTTGACGTGGTTGAAACTGACAACGAAGTCCATGTTGTGGCTGAACTGCCAGGTGTCGAGAAAGAGGATATTAAACTTCATGGCACAGAAGACACGTTGACAATAAGTGTTGACACACCTCAGCGGAAATATTACAAAGAATTAACGCTTCCAGCCAAGGTTAATGTGAAAGAGGCAAAAACCCAATATAAAAATGGAGTTTTAGAAGTTAAGCTTCCAAAGATAAAGGAAGAGAAGAAACCGAAAGGTGAACCAATAAAAATCGAATAGCAACACCGGCAAGCGAAACACTAAAGCTTGTGCTTCTATGAGCGAAGATTCCGAAAATGATATTCTTAATGCTATATGCAAAGAGGTCAAAGCAGAGGGTAAACTAACAGGGAAAAATCTCACCAGACTTTATGAGGTGTTTGGGCAACGCTTCACAAAGGCATTTGAAGCCCTAAAAGAAAATAGGGTTAAAAAGTACATTTTCAAGCCAAGTGGAAGAGTTGTTTGGGTTGTCGTTGGAAAAGAACGAGACTACCTGATAATACCAGACGCTGAATTCTGCTCATGCGACGACTTCTACTTCCGAGTTTTGGACAGAAAAATCCACCTCTGCTACCATTTAATAGCCCAGAAAATAGCCAGCATCCTCGAATGGTATGAAAAAATAGAGGAACATGACGAGCTATATGAGCCTTTGATGAAGGAGTGGAGGGAACCAACTCCTTAAATACCACAACTTAGAATTAGGAAAGCGTAAAAGGGATTCCCGTGGATATTGGAGCATACTTTGAAACTCTCAAGTACGTGTTAATGACGGCAACATTCGTTGTACTAGTCCTAATATTCCTATACATATTTTATGGCAGAGAAGAGACGAAAAGCTGAGCCTTTCTTAACTTTTTCGCCAAAGTAGAAGAAAAAGTATAACGCTTAAAATTCCAAGGATTATGGCAAACAAGGCAAGCCATGCTGCTCCTGGACCAGCGCCAAAAACGATTGGGAAAGGCCCTATAAGTATGAAGCCGCCAAAGCTCGCTGCTCCTTCACCAAATAGTAGTGCAACAGCCACCGTTACTATAATGCCCACCAAGATTATAAAGAAGCCCATAAAGAAAAGCATCATAAAGCGCCACATCCACTTGCTTCTTGTGTGTTCTCCGTTTTCGCCTTCTTTGGATTCCACTTGATTTCACCTACTTAAGAAATAAAACACTATAAAGACTATGAAGAGAAGGGTTGTAAGCGCTATTGAAAGCCATAAAACGGTTTTGACGGATTCCTTATCGCTGCCAAAAATTATTGGAAAAGGTCCGATGATTAATGCTCCACCACCATGAGCTTTTCCATTTTTTATGTTTGAAAGAAAAAGCAGAACAAAGGCTACAAGAACAATTATGACGCCTGTGAAAATTAGGATTACGCCCAACTCATAAAGCGTTTCAGCGTACGACCCCGCCATTTTCATCAGTTTATGCCTTAACATTGCAAACTTTTAAGCATTTTTAAATGGTGAAGGGCAAAAAATAAACCAGCAGAGCTGCTGCGAAGGTAACTATGAATGATGGGATCACATACCTGTAAACCTTGCCTAATGGACTTTTGAAGTAATCAGCTGTAAATGTGAAGCAAAGGTGGGTTGGTGCGATGACGTATCCAAGATAAGCACTGATGTACAAGAGGGCGGAGGTCTTTGGCGAAAAGGTCAGAACCCCTGTCAAAATTGGCACACTTATGGCTATTGCTCCATGTGGAGAACCTGTGAGAAAACCCAGAACTGCGGGTATAACTGTCAACAGTATTACAACGTCTATGCTGCCGTTAGCAACAAACTGTTTGAAAAGCTCTGAAACCCCGGCAGCAATCATCACGTTTCGAAGTAGAAAAGCTCCATAAACAGCAAGGGTTACCCCATAAATTCCCCAATTCTTAAGAGGCTTCATCAATGTTTTATAGTTTAGTTTTGAAATTATGGTTAAAACTACTAACCCTGCAAAAGTGGCTATTAAAACATCAAAGCCTTGCCTAGCCAAGCCGTAATTTAATGCGTCTACAAGAACAGCCACAACAATAGTTGCCATTATAGGAGAAAATGATATGAGGAACCGTTTAAACTCTAAGCCCACATTGCCTTTTGACATCTCAAACTTCTTTTGACCCTTTACACTCGGAACTTTCCAGAAGCCCACCAAAAAGCCAACAATAACCATCACTATAACTGTTGGAATTTGAAGCAAAATAATTGAAAACAAAGCTACCCCCGTTAAAGCAGCTGTCACTATAAGGACTTGGCTTAATGGATAAACTGGAAAAATTGTATGCCTAAACCATAAATTCACATAAGCTTTCCTCTCGGGCTTCAATTTCAGCTTTTCAGCCTCCGAATCTACTATGGGAGCCGACATTAACGCCCCTCCAGCCACTGGAAGAAAACCTATCACAGCTGGAAGCATGCCCAGAACAATCTTCGGGTTTTTAACCAGCCGGCTTAAGCTCTCGCTTAATCTGGCTATTTCCCCTGTTTCTTTGTAAAGTTGGCTAAGCCACATTATACCAAAAGTTGCAAGAATAACCGATATTGCAAGAACCCCCTCACTTTTTAAGGGATTAACAGTTGCGAAGATTATGTTTGGAATGCTCCACCAATCAAGGGAAAGCAAAGCCAAAAGAACGGCTGTTGCGTTTAGGGTTATCCCCAGATTAACACGCTTATAGAGCATTATGCCGAGAAAGCAAAAGGAAGCAACCACGGCGGTTAAAGGGTCAAGTAGTCCCAAATCAAGCATCCCTTTTCAAACGTTTGAAAAGCAAAAATATACTCAAACACTTAATCCTTTCCAAGAAAATGCCGCAAAAGGTGCAATTATTGAAGAGGAAAGCCTTCATCTCCGGCCCAATCCAAGGCATGGAAACAAAACAATCCTATAGGGAGACGATAAAACGCATATGCATCCGCTGCGGATACGAACCAATAGACCCATGGCAACGTGAAAAAATAATTTACAGAGGTGTAGAACACGGCTGGTGGGAAAAAGTTCCAGCAGCAGACTTTATTAAAAGAGACTTGGAAGACATAGACAAATGCGACATTTTAATAGCTTACATGCCAAAGCTCTCCGCTGGAACATGTATGGAACTCTTCTACGCCAAAATGAAGGGGAAGAAAACAATTTGCATATGTAAAATTCGGAATCCAAGCCCATGGATAACTATGCACTCAGACATAATCCTTAAAGAAGTTAGAGAACTTGAACCAGCATTGAAGGCCATAAATCCTCATTAATGCAGTCTTACAGATTAGAGCTTTAACGCAGCCCTAAGTCTTGCCGACCTAGCCCTAGGATTTTCTGCAACCTCCTTCATAGTTGGCCTAACAGGTTTTTTCGTCAAAATTTTAACAAGGCCTTCTTTTGCCTTCTCCCTTAGAAAATTTTTAACAATACGGTCCTCAAGGGAATGGAAGGAGATAACCACAAGCCTACCCCCCTCATTCATTATGTTAAGGGCTTGAGGCAAAGCCTTCTCAAAATTCTCCAGCTCATTATTCACAGCTATTCTCAAAGCTTGAAAGGTTTTAGTGGCGAAATGTATTCGTCCCCTATGATACCATGACGGAGTGGCCCTCTCAACAGCCATAACTAAATCCACAGTGGTCTTTAAAGGTCTGGATCGCACAATTTCTTCGGCAATTCTTCGCGCAAACCTTTCTTGCCCATAAACCCTTAAAATCGTCCAAATATCTCTTAGACTCCAAAAATTCACTATAGCCTCGGCTGTTAATGGATTTTCAGGGTTGTATCTCATATCAAGCGGCTCGTTTCGAAGGAAAGAAAATCCTCTGCCACTCTCCTCTAGGTGCCAACTTGATAAGCCCAAGTCGAAGAGAATCCCAGAAACGCGTTTAAAGGAGTATTTTTCAACTATTTCACTCAAATTTGCAAAATTATCGCAAACAAGAATCAAACGCTTTTCATAATCCGCAGCCTCCACTTTACGCTTAAGTCTTTCCAAGATTATAGGGTCAGCATCTATCCCCAAAACTTTGCCAGAAGGCTTGGATCGTTCCAAAAGAGCTAGCGCGTGGCCACCTTCACCAACCGTACAGTCGATAAAATTTTCATTAGGCTTCGGATCGAGAAAGCGAATTACCTCTTCTTTCATTACTGAGAGGTGCAAGCGAACCATCACTTCCTCAAAGCTTATTCCATAGCGAGCTTCCATTAACATTATGGTGTTTTGTTAACTGGCTTTTGTTAACCTTATTATAATGTAGCCGTCATCCAGAACCATGCTAGTTGCTTTAAGCTTCATCCCAACTTTTATTTCCTCAAGCTTTAAACCTTCGAGCCATCCCATAATCTTTACTCCTTCAGGTGTGGCTGCTATGGCTATAATATATGAAGGATATTTTTCGAAACCCTGGGGTTTCACGTGGACAAAAGTGTAGGCCTCAAGTGTTGCTTCTCCACAGAGTTTAACCCATTCAACATCAGATGATAGACATTCTGAACAGTCGGCTTGAGGGGGATAATAGAGTTTCCCGCACTTCTTACACCTAGTGGCGTAAATCTCTCCTTCTTTTAATTTCTCCCAAAAAAGCTTTGTTTTAAGAATTGGTATTTTATGAACAAAAGTCAGTGGTCTGCTTTTTATTGATGGAAGCTCTCCTCCACTAGACATTATTATTTCCTCCTCTTAAGGATTGTAACCCAACAGTAATGACCAGTTCCACCTACATTGTGTGCTAGCGCAACATAATTTTTGAGCGCAGTCTGCCTTTTACCAGCCTCTCCCCTTAACTGCCTTGTTAACTCGTAAATCATTGAGCACCCTGTTGCGCCTAGGGGGTGACCCTTGGCTTTTAATCCTCCGTCCAAATTTACAGGTATCTTTCCACCTATTTCCGTTTGCCCCTCTTCAATAAGTTTACCACCCTCGCCCTTTTTGCAGAACCCTAAATCCTCGTATGCCATTATCTCCGCTATTGTGAAACAGTCGTGAACCGTTGCCACGTCAACATCTTCAGGTCCAATTTTAGCCAATTTATAGGCCATTCTAGAAGCTCTAACTGTTGCTTCAAGCCCAACATAGTTGGGTCTTCTACATATGTTGGCTGTGTCTGAAGAAAAACCCATAGCGTCTATCCTTATGGGCGTATCCTGTCCCTTAAGCTCTCTAACTTTATCTTCGGAAGCCAATATAACGCATGCTGAGCCGTCGCTTATTGGGCAGCAGTCGAAAAGCTTTAGGGGCCAAGATATAACCCTTGAACATAATGCCTCTTCTAAGGTTATTGGACGTTGAAGGTGGGCTTTTGGGTTCATGGCTCCATATTTATGGGCTTTAACTGCAACCATGGCTAAATGTTCCTCTTTTGTGCCATATTTTGCCATGTGAGCTGACGCATAAAGGGCGTAATAAGCCGGAAAAGTTGTCCCGAAAAAGTGAAACTCCCAGAGGTAGTTGCCTCCGCGTCCACCAACGGCAAGCGAAGTGGCCGTGTCCACTTCACACATCTTTTCAACACCAACAGCCATTGCAACATCAACTTGCCCACAAGCCACACTCGCATAGGCTGTGTAGACCGCAGCGCTTCCGGTTGCACATGCCGCCTCAACCCTCATCGGTCCTCGATCATAGAAACCAGCATACTCGTTTATCGGCACAGCTGGGTAAAGCTCATAAGTTCTTGTACCCGCTGAACCTACAACACTCAACTCTATATCTTTCGGCGAAATTCCAGCATCTTCTATGGCCTCTTTTATCGCCTCAAAGGCAAGCTCTTGAACAGTAACGTCGCCCCGGTTGCCAAACTTTGAATTGCCAACACCAATTACAGCAACTTTTCTCATCTTTACATCCTTCGTTTTAATACACATAAATTTTTACTGATAAAGAGTGCTCCGGCCGGGATTTGAACCCGGGTCCGCGGCTCGAGAGGCCGCTATACTTGACCGGACTATACTACCGGAGCCCTCGTAAATAATATTCGATAGAACCGTATTAATTTGCTTCCCCTTATTCTTTTTCTTCCCTTTTCTTAAGTTTTAATTCTTCGACTGCGTGTGCTTTTTGGAGTTGTTTCATGTACCATGCTCTTTCCCTTGCAAAGTGGACGCTTAGGGCTATTCCTAAAATTAGGAGCACTAGGCCTGTCAACGTTAGGGATAATCCTAAAAGGCTGTAGGGGTGGGATGTTAGATGATATGGTATTATTAGGAACCATTCCGGGTTTTCAACGGTTATGACTGTTTCTAGGAGGCCTCCGACAAAAAATATTGAGCCTATTATGGTTATTAGGTATCCGATTGTCTCATTATGCCTTGATTCCTCAGCCTTTTCATGAAGGTATTCGCTGAAAAGCATTAAATCCACGATTTTTGGCGTGGGGCGGATGGCTATAAGTTTTATTTTGGATTTCGAATTCCAGCACACTCTACAGTTATTTGCGTAGTTAAATGTTAGAAAACTCTATATGGGCAGTTGCGGTTTAATTTTCCACGCAGCTAAAGTGGTTTAATGCTCTTCAAGGATAAGTGCAATCTCTGCGGGAGAGTTCTCCCATACAATTATCTTAGGCGCTGTTGGAGATGTGGCGAGCTCTTCTGCATTGACTGTATGGTTCCAGAAGTATCGACAGGGGACACTTCAAGACTGCTTTGTCTAAACTGTGCACGGAAGATTGTTTCTCCAAAACCTAAATCCAAATATGCGCCACTTATGGGCTATTTGAAGTTCAGGGCGGCTTTCACCGACTCTGTTAAGCTTTACTTTGCCCAAATAGACGGAATTATTGGGGACAACCTTCCATTGGAAGCTTACCGCTCCGAAAACTGGTGGGCAAATTCGCCCGACCGTGTGCACGCTCGAGCTTGGCTTGACGCCGGGTGGGAAACCGGCGAAGTAAACCTAAAAGAGGGTTATGTAATCTTCAGGAAAGTGAAAAGTCCTCAGAGCGTGGTTATATCAAAGAAAAGAGATGTTGAGGAGTCTAAAAAGCCGTTTACACCACCGCCTTCAAGGATTATGCACCGCAAAAAGCCTTCGAAAACAAAGATCGCGAAGCTTTACGCTAGACTTAAAAACTTGGAGAGGCAAAAAGCTGTCCCGAAAAAGCTTAGAGGCAGTTTAAAATAGAAAACTCGGTGAAGAATTTTTATCTATCCGTTTTGAATTTTAAAGAATTAGTGTGCGGCCGTCGTCTAGTCTGGTTAGGACACAGATGCTGTAAAGCGCTTTACAGCGTGTGGAGGCCTTCCAAGCCTGCGATCCCGGGTTCGAATCCCGGCGGCCGCACCAAAATGCCGAGAGGTTAAGTTTTTCTCAGACGAAAATCGGTGCACACTCTGCTGAGGATAACCCTAAACAATTTTGGCGGGCCCGCGGGGATTTGAACCCCGGTTCTCCGGCTCCGGAGGCTTGCACACACACATGCTTGTGCATGTGTGTTCGGCGCCTTAATCCATACTGGGCTACGGGCCCTCAAGATAAGTTAGCATTTGATAGAATTATTTGTTGTTGTGTTAGCTAGATTTCTATTAGTTCTTCGTTTATCCACCATGCCTTTTTCTTTCCGCCCTTCTCCCCCGGATAATACTCAATTATAGGTTTGCCTAGCTGTTTTTTTGAGGCTTTTTCTATCCTTCTTAGGCGGTTTAGGATCAGCCACCTGTTTGTTTTTGTGTATTCGGCTAGTTCCGGTGTTGTTGCGCCTTTGTAATGCATAAGGTAGTCTACTATTTTGTGGTCTAGTTCGTCTATGCAGAAGGTGTGCGGGTTTGTTTTGCCCCTCTCGTAGGTGAGCAGTTCCAAGTCTGCGAGATATTTTCTTATTTGGGAGAATTCTGCCTCAAGCTTTCCAAGGCGCCTTTCAAGCTCGAGGATTTTGTCCGGCTTGGGTGTTTTCTGAAGTTTTTCTATTATAGCATCTCTTATGAAGTTGCTTCTTTCGCCTTCTGGGACACGTAAGAGCAGTTCTTTGTAGACCTCTTCAGGTATTTTTACCGAGATTACTCTTAACTCGCTCATGGTTCACATGCCCTCTCATGTTGGCTGCTTTCTATTTCTTTCGGAAATCTTTTAAAAGCTAAAGGGTAAACTCTAGACCGAGTTCCGATTCAAAGTGGTATGCATGCCTAAAAAAACCACAATTTCCCTTATAAAATGTGATGTTGGCTCCCTAGCGGGACACCATGTTGTCCCGAAACCTATACTAAACATTGGAGAGAAAAACCTGAAAAAAGCCAAGGAAGAGGGTTTGATAAACAGTTATTACGTTTTCAATGTTGGAGACGACTTAGAACTTTTAATGGTGCATGAGCTTGGCGAATCAAACCCCGAAATTCACAAGCTTGCATGGAACACCTTTCAAGAGGCAGCCAACAAAGCCTTGGAGCTGAAGCTTTACGGTGCTGGACAAGACTTACTGAAAAACGCCTTCAGCGGGACAGTCCGCGGACTCGGTCCCGGAGTGGCTGAAATGGAGATTGAGGAGCGAAAATCCGACCCCATAGTTATATTTGCAGCCGATAAAACCTCGGCTGGAAGTTTTAATCTGCCCATGTTCCGGATATTCGCCGATCCGATGAACACAGCGGGGCTTGTGATAGATCCAAACATGGCTGGCGGCTTCAAGTTTGAAGTTGTTGACGCCCAAGAGGGGAAGAAGGTTGTATTAAAATGTCCGGAGGAAATGTATGAACTCATTGCCCTAATAGGGACCGTTGAGCGCTACATAGTTTCGCGGGTATGGCGCGCTAGAGACGACTTGATATGTGCTTCCGGCAGCGTGACAAGGCTTTCGCTTATTGCTGGAAAATATGTTGGGAAAGACGACCCTGTGATGATTGTGCGGGCACAGCATGGCCTGCCTGCTGTAGGAGAGGTTCTAGCGCCCTTCATGCATAGTTATCTTGTGGCTGGTTGGATGCGGGGAAGCCACTGGGGACCGCTGATGCCAGTAGGCTTGAAGGATGCCAGATGCACGCTTTTTGATGGCCCGCCGCGGATGGTGGCCTTGGGCTTTCAAGTTGCAAACGGTACAATAGCAAGCGACGATAATGGCAAACCCATGATAACAGACTTTTTCGCTGATCCGGCGTTTGCCCTTGCAAGAAGGGAGGCGTTGAAGTATGCGACCATGCTTAGGCGTATGGGAGAGTTTGAACCAGCCCGCCTTGGCGTCGAGTCCATGGAGTATACGACGCTGCCGCAGATCATTGAGAAGTTGAAGGATAGGTTCACGCCAATTTAAGGGCTGCTACGTTTTCATTGCTGCCTCATTTTCGCCAACTCCTCGCAACGGCTCTTTACAATTTGGTAGAGCTTACTCCGCAACTCTTCACCGAACATTTTTCGCTCTCTAATGAGCGCTGTTTTCTTTGCAAGCTCTATGTCGCCTAACCCTGCAAACCAAGCCTCGAAGTCTCCACGATATAGGTGGAACTCTATCGAGCCCACGTCGATTTTCTGGATTTTCTCACAGAAGTCTCCTAGGCTTGAGGCGTAAACACCTAGGGGCTTGCCAACGTCCACGTAAAAGTAGAAGGCTTTGTCTGCTGGCACATACTCCAAAATCTGCTTGGCTTTTTCACTATTAATCACCGGTAAGCCTAAAGCCTCCCGCCCCTTCTCGGTTATAATGTAATATCCTTTCTCCACAGCCCTAACATAACCCATTTTTGCGAGACCGATAACATGCATCATAACCGTTGGGAAGCTCAGCCCCACCTCCTCTGCCACTTCCATAGGTTTCACGGGTTTGTTAAGCATCCATATGGTTTCAAGAACAAGCCTTTTCACAGGGGATAAACTCACACTATTACCCTCAAATTTAATATTTGAAGAGTTCAGCTTTTCAGACTTTCGCTTGTCCATGCCAAACTAGGCCGACTTGGAACGGATAATTTATAGAGAATGCCGCCCATAAGTGATAGTAGGGTCTGGTTTGACTGTGGAGAGGCTTTCAACGGGAGTGTCTGCCCTTGATAAAATGCTTGCGGGAGGGATTCCTAGAGGTTTTTCTGTGGCTGTCACCGGCGAACCTGGCACCGGCAAAACCATCCTTTGCATCCATTTTATAGCGCAGGGCGTCGCCGACGGCGACAAATGCATTTACGTAACAACCGAGGAGAGCCGCGAGTCCATAATAACTCAAGCCAGCCAATTTGGTTTCGACTTTTCCGCAGCGATAAAGGATGGTAAACTAATACTGATTGACGCGTTAATGGGTACTGAGGACCAGTGGACTATTAAGGCTTTGAGTGTTGAGGAGCTTGTAAACAAGGTTATTGAGGCAAAGAAGGCTTTAGGCTATGGAAGAGCCCGCTTAGTTATTGATTCGCTTTCGGCTTTTTGGCTTGACAAACCAGCCATGGCGAGGCGCCACTCATACTTTGTTAAAAAGGTTCTTTCAAAATGGGACTTCACAATATTAGCTACTTCACAATACGCCATAACAACTTCAGAGGCTTTCGGCTGGGGAGTCGAACACATAGCAGACGGCATAATAAGGTTTAGACGTTTCGTTAAAAACGGTGTTTTGAGGCGTTATGTACTTGTTGAAAAGATGAGGCAAACACCCCACAGCCTCCAAATGCATGAAATCACCATAGAACATGGAAAAGGATTAGTAATCCTCGGACCAGTCGAAGAGCGAAGGGAAGACATAGCCCTTCCAAGAAAAGTTATGGAGAGAATACAAAAAGCAATGGAGAAGCGAGATGTCGAACCTCCAAGGCTTAGCGATTGAACACTATTCTAGGGCTGAAGTGCAAAGGGAAATAGCTGAATTTTGCAAAGGAAGGTGGATGGCAGCCCACTGCATAGACGAGTCGGGAAAACTCGTTTTCAGACGCTATTTGAGCGGCAAACCAATGGCGATAAAAAATGAGGAGGAATTCGCAACACTTTTGAAAAGGCTGAAGAATACGGCTAGAGCCTTCTATGCCACCGCAAACAAGTACCCAACGATAGAGCGCATAGAAGATGTCGACTTTTCGAAGGTGTACCTTTGCACTCCAACGTGGGACATTGACGGGACACTTCAAAACTGGCGGGAAACAATAGCAGTTGCAAGAGAAATCCTCTCCATTTTGGAAAAAGAGGGCGTAAAAAATTCTGTTTACATAAAATGGTCTGGGAATGGATGTCACATTCACATCCATGAAGAAGCCATATCAGAAGCCGTTATCAGCAAGGCTCATCCACTAGACTTCGCCTATGCCATTGTAGAATACATAAACACCAAGGCTGCGCCAAAAATAATTGAAATCGTAAAGACCGAAAGTGTAAAAGTTGAAAACAGAATGGACGCTGGAAGGGTCTTCACATGCCCCTTAAGCTTACACCGCCAACTAAACGTTGTATGCGTCTGCCTAAAACCAACCGAGATTGACAACTTCTCCCCAGAATGGATACAACCAACAAACTTTAAACATAACCCCACATGGCGAAACTTCAAAAAGGGGGAAGCCGACACCTTAGCCATAAAAGCCTACGAAACAGTTGGAGGCTACCCAGCCCCATTTAGAAAGGGAAAGCATAAAAGCAAAAGGCTGGACCAACAGATAAACGAGTGGCTTCAAAAATTTTAGGTTGCTGCCTTACCTAATCACCGAGCTTTTGGAGGGCTTACTCCGAAAACGTAAATAGGGACTCTTCTACTAAATTTAAGCCTCAAAATGCTCTTGAAAATTGGGAAACACTATGAAGATGGCTGTGCTTGTCTATGAGTATCCGCCGAAAATTGTGGGTGGTTTAGGCACTTATGCTGCTGAAATCACGCGAAAATTCGTTTTAATGGATCATGACGTTACAGTTTTTACAATGAATGATGACGAGGGAAGCCTTCCAACAAGGGAGATTTGGCGAGGAATAGAGATTCACCGTCCACTGCACATCGACATTTCCGATTCGCTTCCAGACGTTGTGGCTGAGGATGTTAAAAAGTGGGGTAGAGGCATACAACTCTTCTCAAAAATCCTTGTCTACAACTATTTAAGCGCTTCAAAACTTGTCAACGAACTGATCGGGAAAGAAGGTTTCAAATACGATATTGTTATTGCCCACGACTGGCTTTCAGTCATAGCCGGAATAACTATAAAGAAGGAGACCGGTCTCCCACTTGTTTTCCACGTTCACTCAACAGAGAAGGGAAGGACCCTCGGAAACGGTTCAGAAGTTGTAAGCAACATCGAACTCCGCGGGGCCCAAGCGGCAGATCTAATCATCACGGTTTCATATGCCATGAAGGACGAGTTGATAAAGCTTGGGTTTCCACGCGAAAAAATTGAGGTCTGCTATAACGGTGTTGACCCGCAAAAATATAATCCAGAAAACGTAAGCCCAGACCAGGTAAGGCGAGTTAGAGAGTTTTATGGTATAAAACCGGAAGACCCCATGATTCTATTCCTTGGAAGGCTTGTAGGCGTCAAGGGCGTTGACAAGCTTGTTATGGCCATGCCTCATATACTGCAGAAAATTCCGAACGCCAAACTCGTCATAGTTGGTTTAGGTGATTTGCAAGACTATCTGGTTAACCTTGTGCGAATGATGAAACTTCAAGACGTTGTGAAATTCAACTTTGAATTTATACCAGAGGAGGAGCGCATCCTCCATTACGCGGCATGCGACGTGGCGGTTTTTCCAAGTCTCTACGAGCCTTTCGGCATAGTTGCTCTGGAAGCCATGAGCATGGAACGCCCGGTGGTAGTTGGCGCCGCAGGCGTCAGCGGAATGAGGGAGATAGTGATACCATGCGGAGATGAACAGTGCGGATACCACATAAACCCAAACAATCCGGCAGACATTGCTTGGGGCGTTGTAAGCGCCTTGGAAAATCCGGAAAGGCGAAAATGGCTTGGAAAAAATGGGAGACGCCGAGTTCTAAATGAGTTTACATGGGATAAGATAGCGGAAAAAACAATCGAACTTTATGAACGTGTAATAAAACGTTAAAACCGCAGAAACTGATGAAACTTGGACTCTTCAACGTTGGATGCCAAGGTAAGGAGAAGTGTTGCGAAAGAGGCAGCAACCCTCCTCTATTTTGGAATAGAGAAGGAGTATAGACAGGCGAAATTGAGGGCAGCGGAGACTCTAGGTGTCCACTTTTTGCCTTCAAACTTAGAAGTTGCCATAGAGTTTGATAGAATAGCGGAAGAAAATGAAGGTGCCGCCAGAATGGAACGCTTGGTTAAGATGCGGAGGGAAGCCCTAAATCTAATGAAAATACTTGAAAAGTTTAGTCCTGTGCTCGTTGGGAGCGTTTGGCGGGGAACCATTTACCGCGAAAGCGACATAGACATAGTCGTATATCATAACGAACCGCATGAAATCCTAAAACTTTTAGAAGAAAAGTTTAAGGTGATGGAGTGCGGCTGGACAGCTGTGACAAAAAAGGGGAAACCAAAGAAGTCCTTCCGCATACTCATAGGATTGCCCAGCGGCGAAAAAGCAGAAATAAATGTTCGAGGCGTTGAGGAGCTCGGTGCTAAGGAAACTTGCGAAGTATATGGCGACACAATTTCCGGACTTAGCGTTCAAGAACTCGAGAAGGTGCTCTCAGAAAACCCCACAAAAAGGTTTGTTCCGTTCTAAGGAACGCTGTTCTTGCTAGACGTTTAAATATGTGAAAATCAAAATTATGAATTAGCAAAGCTTGAAGGCATCCAATTGGAGTTTGATAAGGAAACCTTCAAAAGGCTATTTCCAAACCTTGCAAGAGAAATGGAGTCCGGCGAAAACAAAGTTTCAGTGAACTCCATTAGAACGGACGCTAGGTCTGGGGAAAGGGCTGTTTCAAGGAACTTCGTCCACTACGACCCCGACGTTATAGATTTTCTCCGCCGATGCGACACAGTGGAGCAAGCAGAGGAAATAATAGCCTACATGGAGAAGAAAGGCGAAATAAGCAAGGAATATGCCCGAAAATTGAGAAAACAGTTGAAGGAGAAAGGTGTCAGAAGCTTCGGACCCAAGAAAGAGGAAAACTACTATTTAAGGCGTGCCGGGCTTTTAAAGTAAACCTTTTAGACTTGTTCTGGCGGCACCCTTTCTGGAGTATAACCCGTATAGTACCTTAGCTTGTAATTCCGCAGCCTTTGAACAACATGAGGGTAAAGTATCAACTCCTCAATTTCTATCCCTTCAGCTAATTCTGGGCTGATCTTTTGTATTCGCTCTATGATGGATTGCAAGCTCTTTTTAGAGGAAAAGGACGCCATAACCGATGGGTGACAACTCACTTTCGCATTTACCAGCCTCTCCAGCGCCTTAAGCTGCAACTTAAACCCTTCTGGTTTAGCACCTGTAAGTAGTGCAAATTCTTCTTCACTGCAGCCTTTAAGCGAAACCCTTACATGTACGAAGCTGTATTTTGCGAGGTTTTCCGCGTAACTTTCGTCATAGGCTATGGGTATGCCGTTAGTTTCGAGTATGAAACGATACCCCTTGCCCTTAAGGCTTTCAAGAAGCTCAAGCAAGTGCTGCTTTCCTATTGTTGGTTCCCCACCACTTAACCTAAGCAAGTCAAGGCGGCATTTTTTGGCAAGGGAGACAAGGCTTTCGGCAACTTTTCTTGGCGTGTAAAACGTGCCAACATTGTGAGGGCGGTTCATAACGGCGTCTGAAACCCAGCAGAAACGGCAGAGCAAACCGCACCCAACACAGTCAGCTGTAACTATACCACCATACCATCTTGCGGGTCTTATGCGGTAATATTTCCTTTCCAATCCTTCTGGACTGGCGCGTGTAACCAGCTTTTCTATTGCCATATGCCTTATAACAGGGTCATAGAACGTTAACAAACGAAATCAGCCTTCAAAAGAATAAAATGGCGAAAGCTAGTCTTAAATTGTTACCTTACACACTAATTCCAGTGATGCTGCCAAAAATTGGCGATGTCCTTAGCAACCGCGAAATCTCAAGAATTTTCGGCGTCTGCGCCCAGCGGGGAATTAGGTACAACGGAAGCCTAAAAGGGGGAATTAGATACATTGTTCTGATAACGGTTCTGCGCAAAACGCCGGAGGAGAGCCTACGTAACCCCTACAATGACCGTCTGGAGGATGACATCCTTCTCTACACTGGCGAGGGACGAGTTGGAAACCAGAAAATGGTGAGGGGAAACCTAGCATTAAAAAGGCAGATGAAGGAAGGTTTTCCAATTTTCGTCTTCGAGAAGAAGTCGCCGGGTAAATACATGTTCTTAGGACAGTACATCGTGTTATCCGTGCATGTGGAAATTCAACCAGACATAGAAGGACAGAGAAGAGAGGTGTTCCTCTATAAACTAAAAAGAGTATCCCATTCTGTTTCATTAAACGCCTTTGAAAAGCTTCGTTTTCTAAAAGTAAATAAATAGGTCCTTTGATATTAAAAAGCCAGACTTCAAGGTTAGATGTGGAGGAAAAAGCTTGAAAGGGAAAGCCATGGCTTTCACGGTCTTAACTGTTATGCTGTTAATTCTCGTTTTAAACATGGTCTATGTTGAGAGCGTTAAGGCTGATGTTCCCTCATACACTGTTGAATGGATTAACCATCAGGTGAAAATTCTTTATAATGGCTATATTCTCATAAACGACACAATAAAAGTGGATGGGGATGTGCAGAACGGTTTTCTTATTGGTTTTCCATATAGGTATGCGCCTTACGTTCTCCGCTGTATAGCCTACAACACCGCCAATTTCACTCAACAGTACAACGTCGTCAGTGGTGTGCCATTAAACAATCGTATAGGCTTTTGCGGTTTTAATGTCGCCTTAAACCCACAGCCACAAAATGGAGTCTTTAGCGTCATTTTTGTACTTTCAAAAAGTCTTCTTAAGCAGAATCCGCAGAACACAAGCCTTTACACTCTGGACTTTCCAGCTTATCCAAGCCTTATAGTGGACGCTTCTTCATGCAATGCCTCAGTTGTTTTGCCCCAAGATGCAAAATTTGTAAGCGGCACTGGCACGGTTAACGCGACAAACTATTGGGTGGAAAAGCCATTGCCGCAGTTCACATATGAGCCTGCAAACATGACTTTCCAATTAGCCACCGATAATATACAATTGTTCACTATAGAGGAGTTTAAACGGGAAATTAGTTTAGGCAGTATGGGTGAAATCGCGGTTTCTGATAGCTACTTCATAAAGAATGAATCGCCACAGCAAATGACAACTGTTAAAGTGGCTTTACCATTGAACGCCACAGGCGTGCGAGTTGAAGACGAGTTTGGAAGGAAGGGAGAAATAAAATTGGACGCTAAGACTGGCATGTATACGGTAAACTTATTCTTGCCTGTTGAAAGCGGCAAATCAACAAGGTTCATTGTAAGGTATAACTTGCCAAAAAACATGAGCCTTACATTCTTCCAAGAAATAAACTACTACATTGAGAAAGCATCTATAACCATTTTGTTGCCAGAGGGCGCCAAAATCACAAGTCTAAGCTACAATAGCGCTTCGCCCATTGGCACATATGGTGTGTCAAGGGATGTGTTCCAAGAAAAAATCACTATAAGTAAACAAGGGATTTTATCCCTTGACAGTTTCACGATGGAATTTACATACCAGTATAATCCTCTATGGCTGGCTTTCCGTCCCACATTGTGGGTTTGGGCTCTCGCTGTTTTGGGATGCGCTATTGTTGCTGTTTGGCGGAGGCCTAAAGCACCAGAGGCCGTTGTCACAGTGCCAACGGTCGCCGTTAGGCTGAGTCCAGAAATCCTCAGAAGGTTTGTGGAATCCTATGAAGAGAAGAGGAGAATAACATCGGATATAAAGTCGCTTGAAGTTGCCGTTAGTAAGGGTAGAATTCCAAGGCAGAGGTATAAGGTGCAGAGGAAGACTTTGGAAACGCGGCTTGCATCTCTCTCTAGAAGCTTGGATGAATTGAAACTGAAGCTTAGGTCTGCTGGGGGACGTTACGCTGACCTGATGCGCCAGCTTGAAGTTGCTGAAACAGAGCTCAACGAGGTTGAATCAAACATTAGAAGCATTGAAGCCCGCCACCGTAGAGGTGACTTAACACTTGAGGCTTACCGCAAACTTTTGGCAGATTATGAGAGCAGAAGAGAAAAAGCTGAAACCACTATTAGCGGAATTCTGTTAAGGATACGTGAAGAAATCCACTAGCGGACCTAAAGGCTTTTATTTCACCCCTAAAATTTGAAGGAAATCTAGCTGAAGGGGGAATAAAATGGTAAAGATAGTAGTTGACAACCACAAGTGCACCGGATGCGGCACATGTGTCGATACATGTCCAGTAGGCGTTTATGAAATAAAGGATGGAAAATCCGTTCCGGTAAAAGTGGAGGAATGTCTTGTCTGCAGGGCGTGTGAAGCCCAGTGTCCAGAAGGCGCCATCCAAGTAATTGAATAACCGCCACCTTTCCTTTTCTTTAAAAGCACCTTAAAATTCCTCAAAGACCTCCAAGAAAAGCTTCTGCAAAAACTGCTTAACTGTTAGCCTATCCCTTTTAGCCAACCGCCTAATAGCCTTGGCAACACCAGTAGCGTATTGAGCAGCCTTCTTTGGTCTATTAACTATCTCAGAGGGCAATCCAAGCTTCTCTGCAGCCCTTCTCAGAACAGCCTTTCGGAGGAGGTCGTTTGGCGACTCTATTTTCATCTTTAACGGCAAGTTTAGAGCGAACTCTGCAATTGGGAAAGAAGCGAAGGGCAAGCGGAGTTCCACATTATTGAAGGCACAGATTTTGCTGTCCCTTTCAAAGTTGCTCTCATGCATTGCCAGGATGTCGTGAACCATTACCCTTTCAGCGGCTTCTCCTCCAAAACGTTTGTAAATGTTTAGGTAACGCTTATACCCGCCAAAATACTCGTCTGCTCCCTGTCCAGTGAAAAGAACCTTTAAACCAAGCTCAGCCGCCCTTTCAGCAGCCCAAAAGATTGGCACACCGATGCTTACCGTGAGAGGGTTAGGTTCTTCTATTGCCAACAAAACTTTGGGCAGTGTTTGCGCTACATCTCCCTCATCGTACAAGAATTCATGGAAGGACATGTCAAGTTGGCTGGCGGCTTTTTCTGCTCGCTCCGTTTCCGGCTGGTTTTTGAGGCTTACGTGGATTAGGCGAAATTTGACTCCGGCCATTTTTGCAAGCCATGCGACTAGGCTGCTGTCTAAGCCTCCTGAAAAAGCTACTGCAACCTCGCCTAAGCCGTGCGTTCTTTCTATTGTTGACTGTTCCAAGAGTATTTGAAGCCTTTTGGCTGCTTCCTCTATTGATAGGGAGGCGGTTACAGAACGACTGAGAACTTTTACTGGCTTTATCTTGAAACCCCTTTTGTTCGCTATCAATAGATGCCCCGGTGGAAAAGACTGCGCCCTTTTTATGCCGATTTTCCATAATGCCTTACGTTCGGATGCAAAGGCGAACGTATCACCATTCTCACCATAATATAGCGGATACAAGCCCAGAGCGTCTCTTCCAACGATTAGTTTCTCATCTTCAACTATGGCGAAAGCAAAGCAACCGTCAAATTTTTTTAGAAGCGCTTCCGCGCCGATCTTGATGTCCTTTTCAAGCTTCTGTGCAACAGCATAAGCCTCAGAAGGCTCAACTCTTGGGGTGTAAATTCTCCCGTCAAGGATGAAGGTTGCATTTCCAGTTTGTTTTAAATGGGGCTCGTCTTGGGCTAAAATCTTTAGGAAGACATGTCCTATGGCTGTTGAGGATTTTAAGCCTTCAATTTGCAACTTCTCCAAGGATCCTTTCACTAAAGCTTGGTCTTTTGTTGCTATGCAAAAGGCATCTGCGCCTTCCCGTCCCAAAACATAAAGCATTGAAGCTACTTTATGAACAGCGCTTCCCTCCATTTTATCCAGAACTGCCGCAATTGCCTTCATGCCACTAACCTTTACGGTTGCTCTAAACTATACTTTGAACGAATTAACCATTTATAATTGAACACGTGTGATGAAATGTTTAAAATAATTGCACTGATGCCATGAACTTCAGAGGGAAATTGATGTCGGGCGTCAAACTTGTAAGCTTTGATGTTTGGGACACATTGTTGTCTATAAAGTCCTATTACCAGAGCATCGCCTTTGAATTAGCAAAGTCCACGAATTTGCCGCCGGAAACCATCACGGATAGGCTTGTGGAAGGATACGAAAAGGTTAGGGCTATTAGGAGGGCTGGTGGGTTTAAAGATTCTGAGATTGTTCCGTTGGCTCTTGAGGCGATAGCTAAATTTCTTGGCTTAGATCCTGAGATTATTTTAAAGGCCATTATCGCTGCAACAGAGGATCATCCAGCGAAGCGGCACCTTATAGAGGGCGCATGTGAAACTGTTCGCCGTGTCAAGGAAAGGGGAGTTAAGGTTGTGGTTGTAGGCAATGTGGTTTTCTGGCCTGGAAGCTACAATAAAGTCTTGCTTGAGAAAACTGGCTTGTCAAAGTTTATTGATGAGCAGTTCTATGCTGACGAACTTGGGGTTTCAAAACCTAAACCAGAAATTTTTGCGAAAGTACTTTCAAGATTTAATATTCAGCCTTATGAAGCTTTGCATGTCGGCGACAGCGTTTTTGAGGATTTGGCTGGCGCTGTGCTTTCTCATATGAATGTCGTACTGATTGACAAGAACGTGGATGATATTGTCAAACTTTCAAGCTGGAACGCTTACATAATTCCAAGAATAGGCTTATTGGAACATGTTATCGAAGAACTGGAAAAGCATTAATCCTTAAGCATGCTATCTTTTCAGAGGGATAAAGGTTTGCCAATCCTTCCAATAGATACTGGACGTTATGGGACGCTTGAAATGCGGCGAATTTTCGAGGAGGAAAACCGCATTCAAAAGATGCTGGATGTTGAGGCTGCTTTGGCTTGGGCTCACGCCGAGGTAGGCAACATACCACGCAAGGATGCTGAGCGAATTGCGGCTGCAGCTTCGCTTAAGCGTGTCAAACTTGAGCGGGTAAAAGAGATTGAGCGGGAAATTAAGCATGACGTTATGGCTCTTGTTAGGGCTTTAGCCGAGGCTAGTGGTCCAAGCGGGGCTTATGTGCATCTTGGCGCAACAAGCTACGACATTGTTGACACGGCAACAGCCCTCCAGCTAAAGGAGGCTTTAGAGCTTATTGAAAGGAGACTGAATGATTTTGAAAAGGTTTTGATGGAAAAAGCATTACGCTATAAGGAGACTTTAATGATGGGTCGCACTCATGGGCAGCATGCACTTCCAATAACTTTGGGCTTTAAGTTCGCCGTTTGGATGAGAGAGATTTCAAGGCACATTGAAAGGCTTAGGCAGTGCCGCGACCGCGTCGTTGTGGGCAAGATGAGCGGGGCTGTCGGCACTCAAGCAGGTTTGGGCGAAAACGCCATGCGGATTCAGGAGCTTGTGATGCAGAAGCTTGGCATAAAAGCGGCTGACATTTCCACGCAGATTGTGCAGAGGGATCGCCACGCGGAACTCGTATGCCTATTGGCTTTGATTGCTTCGAGCCTCGAAAACTTCGCCACTGAAATCCGTGAACTGCAAAGACCGGAAATAGGGGAGCTTGCGGAGCCCTTCGAAGCAGAAAAGCAGGTGGGCAGCTCAACAATGCCTCACAAACGGAACCCTGAAACATGTGAACGTGTCTGCGGCTTGGCAAGAATTGTGCGAAGTCTAACAGTTTCAGCCCTTGAGAATGTTGTAACTTGGCATGAACGCGACTTGACACAGTCTTCTGCTGAGCGCTTCATAATTCCAGAAGCTTGCATACTTGTGGATTACATGCTATTTCTAATGACAAACATTGTGGCTGGTTTGTATGTGAATGAGGAGCGCATGCGCCAAAACATCGAGCTAACCCGAGGACGTGCCATGTCAGAAGCCGTAATGATAGCCCTAACAAAGAAGGGTATGAGCCGCCAAGAAGCCCACGAGCTTTTGCGAAAGCTTACGATGAAGAGCGAGTTGGAAAAAGTTCCTTTCAAAAAGGTCTTGCTGGAGGATAAGATTGTAAGTGGAAAATTGAGCGAAAGAGAAATAGATGATGCACTGAACCCCAAGAACTATCTTGGAACAGCGTTGAAGCAAGTCGAACTCATGGTAGAAAAAACTAAGAAAGAGCGCGAAAAAAGAGGATTAACTGACTGAAATCTTACTGTTAAGGGACGCTAAGCGAAGCGTTCTTGGCAATTTTTCAAGTTTGATGATGACAAAGAAAAGTTTTTAACTGAGCGTTAAGGTGGTTTTTGAACATGTGGCGGGTAGGGTTCTTCTTTCATGAAATGGCTTTTGGGCTGCTTTCTGTTTTCTTCCCGCTATACGTTGTTAGTATTGGCGGTTCCCTTCTTGACGTGGGATTAATGATCTCCGTTGCTACGCTTATGACAATCCCCGCGTCCTTTTTCTGGGGCTATATTTGCGATAAAACAATGAGATACAAGCGCTATATCCTAATCTCGTTTTTTGTATCATCAATTTTACTATATCTTTTCACGTTTACAAGGAACATAGGTTTATCTATAATTCTTTACGTGATAATGGCCATTTTCCACATTGCACATGAGCCACCCAAAAACGTTCTAATAGCTGAGCTTTACTCGCGTGAAGAATGGGAGAAATCTTTTGCCTTTTACGAGGGATTCACTGAGGTGGGCTGGCTTATAGGATTAGTCCTAGGAGTGTTTGTCTCTTTTCTGGTTTTCAACTCAGCTACAATATTATTGATATGCAGCGGTTTAAACTTTTTAGCCTTCGCCACCTCCTTGTTTTTTGTTGCTGATCCCCCCTTAATTTTTGAGAGAGGGCTTGTGCGCATAGAGAGAAGCATAGACTTTGCCTGCAAAGGTGTAACAATAGCTTCAAAGGTTTTAGATGGATTACATGCCTCTGAAAGTCTAGAAGAAGAAAACCTTGCACTTTTCTGTGGAGGTCTAATGCTCTTCACGTTTGCCACAAGCACACTCTTTACACCTTTACCGGTATTTTTAGCCCAAAACTTGCACCTAGACATAAGCATGGTTTACGCCGTCTATGTTTTAAACTCAAGTGCAGCGGCGATAGGCTATTTCATGGCGGGCAAGAGGCTTGAACTGCATGAGGAGAAAACGCGTCTGCGAAAGATCGTCATGTTTAGAAGCATCTTAGCCTTTCTCTTATCGGTATTCGCCACCATCAGCATTCAAGCAATAGCCACATTTGCTTTGGTTCTTGCTCTAATGGGCTTCGCATACGCGCTATACCATGTTTATGTCCTTTCTCTATCAATGGAGCTTATTCCGGCTGGGAAGGCGGGTTTGTTTGACGCCCTAGTGGGTTTGGGCAGCGCTGCAGGAGCCTATCTGGGTCCATTTACCGCTCAAACATTTGGTTTCACACATACATTCATTCTTTCTGGAGCAACCTTCTTTTTGGCGTATGTGTCCTTCAAGGCTTCCTTTTAAAAGACTTGTTAATATTCTGTTAAGGCTTTTTGTTTCCACCCTTCTTCCTTTTCGAGTTTTTCCCATGCCTCTTTTTTTACGAAACCGCCCACTTGTTCTTTAATCTTTTTTGCCAGTTTTGGTCCAATAAGCGGTAGGTTCATTAGTTCTTCGATTTGGGCGTGTTTTATGTCCTCTATTGTTTTGTATCCGGCGTTGTATAGTATGCGTCCGCGGACTCTCCCTATGCCTTCAAGTCTAACTATTGGTAAGAGCTCTTTTTTGACGCCTTTTTCCACCCTTTCCATTAGTTCCATGGTTAAGGGTTGGGCTTCCTTGTTGTTAAATAAAACCGCTAACTCATGGGTGGCGTAAAGAAGCCACCTTGCGCTCTCCACTGTTCTGTAGAGGTCACCCGGCTGAACCTTAAATTTTTCTATTATTTCGTCTTCGCTTGCCTCTTCTATCCATGCCTTTAAGACCATGGCTGTTTTCACTTCTGCTAGGAATTCTTCGTAGTTTATGCGGTCTTCCCACTCGTTTGGAACCGGTACTAGGAACTCTTCACGGTGCTCTTCTGCATAAACTGCTACTTTGTCAAGTTCACTTGTGCTTGGTCTGAAAAGCGGGCGCATGTCCGGCGTGTGAGCAATCATGTGAAGGAGGCTTAAATCCGTTAATAATGATGGTTTTTGGCGCAATGCGTCGCGGATTATTACAGCGGAAACGGGGTCTATGTAGAGTTCACTAACCCGTTTGCCGAACCTTGTGGCGTAAATGTTTGCGCCGCTTACGTCAATCATTTCCTCGTCATATAAGAAACGCAGTATTTTGGCGATTACACTCTTTATTGCGCCTATGTCATATTGATAAGCGTAGAAAGTTTTGCCGAAGAACTCGTATATGCCGGCTTCCGTGTGGGCATAGTCTGCGGCTATTGTTGCAAGCACATGCCCCCTCAATATGCGTTCCACAGCAAGCCTTGACCATATACGTTCAGGCTTTGCCAGCACGTAGCTCTCCATTAAATAGTCGGCTTCGTCGTCTGTCCTCGCTATTAATACGGCTTCCCCGATTTTGTCGTATTTTGGACGTCCAGCCCTCCCACACATCTGTTTATATTCCAAAACGCTTATCGGATAATAGCCATAACCGGGCTCATAACGCCTATAATCGTAAATTATGACGGTTCTAGCTGGAAGATTGACGCCGAAAGCCAGAGTCGGAGTGGCCGTCAAAACCTTAATTTTCCCTTCGCGGAAGGAGTCTTCAATTATTTTTCTATGGGCTCCGCCTAAACCGGCATGATGGAAAGCCACTCCGCACTTAACAAGTTCAGCTAGGAGTTCACTTATCCTTGTTTTTTCTCCAGCCGTCAGAATTCGTTCCGCTTCGCGTTCTAAAGCTCTTTTAATAGGCTTGGAAAGGATTTCTCCAATTTTCGCTGCTGTTTTCTTCGCTAGCGCCACGGCGCTTTTCCTTGTAGCTGCAAAAATTAGGGCTTGCCCACCCGTTTTAACCGTGTGCAGTACCAAGTTTATGGCTGGATTTTTGACCTCCTTTTCGATTTTTCTTGATTCGCCATCTCTAAACTGGATTTCATTGTGGAGTAATACGCCTTCTTTTAAGAGTATTGGGCGCCAGTCCGTTGTTATGTACTCGGCTTTCAGCCAATCAGCAATTTCTTGAACATTGTTTATTGTGGCGCTTAAAGCCAATATTTGGATGTCTGGATTTGTCTGCATAAGCCTAGCTAAAACCACCTCTAAGGTTGGACCACGCTCCGCCTCATTGAGCAGGTGTACTTCATCTGCCACTACAAGGCTTATATTGTCCATCCACTTGGCTTTATGCCTCAAAAGCGAGTCCACCTTCTCGTTTGTAGCCACGATAATGTCGTAGCGTTCCAACCAAGGATCAGAACTATCATAATCGCCAGTGGAAATGCCAACGCTTACACGTTTTCCATCGGGCTTAGTTATAGCCGAATACTTCTTAAACTCCTCATATTTTTCGCTGGCTAAAGCTCTTAGAGGCGTTAGATAAAGGACTTTGCCATCGCCCTCCAGAATATGTTTTAAGGCGCAGAGTTCAGCAATCAGTGTTTTGCCAGAAGCCGTTGGACTAGCCAAAACAAGGTTCCGCCCATCCAAGGCTCCAGCTTTTATAGCTTCCTCTTGGGGTGGATAAAGCTCCACAATTCCAGACTTAAGCAAAACCTCCTTAACCGACTCTGGAATTGGCAAATCTGTTATCTTCACTTGGACGCGCCTTTTAAGCTTCCCCTATTGCACACTAAAGGCGAACGCAATTTAAAACATTATTGAAAAGCCAAAAAGGAAAAATAAAGAGGGGATTGTTTGGACTATTTCCTCAAGGTCATGTAAAAATCCGCCGCGTTTGTTGGGTCACTTATGGAGAAGAACTTCCACTTAATCTCTGGCGTATAGAAGTCTGCAATGTTTTTGAGTGTCTCTGGGTTGTCAGTCTCAAACATTGTAAAACCTTTGTTCTCGCCCGCAAACTGGAAAGGCCCAAAAATTAACTTGGCGAATTTCTCGTTTCCCTTTTCCCTTTCAGCAGTCATCTTCCTAAACTTTTCAATGACATACATGACATCGCCTGAAACAACCTTCCAAAAACCTATATACTTCATGCGCTTTTCACCTCCAACACTTTTTTAGTCTGAACTCCACCAACAAGTAAAGAAAGCAAGCCCTCACGCGCCAACTTCACAAGCCAGCAAAGCTCACTAATAACTGTAAAACCAGCCTAATAAATTTGATGTTTGACTTCGGATGTGGAAATTCTTAGGGGGAGTAGCTAGCTAATGGCTGTTTTTAAGCAAAAACTATAGGGTAGCGTATTTGTTGCTTGGAACCATCCACAAATATGCCCCTTAGAACGCTGTCAGCCTTCAAATAGCTTTTTCTATAAGCTTAAACCTATTAGAAGTTGACAAGCATCAGTGGACTTGAAAGGTTATGGTGGAAAACATCCGCGAACTCCTAAAGGCTCACGATGGATTAAGACGTGAAGTCTATCTGGACATTGAAAACTCAAGCATGGTTCCAACAGAAGTTGTTGAGGCTATGCTCCCATACTTTAACCAACGCGCATATGGCAATCCCACGCTTACCCACAAGCCTGGATGGGAAGCCTTCGAAGTTATAATGGAATCAGCCCAGAAAATAGCTAGCTTTCTGGGATGCAAAAACCTTGAAGAAGTTAATTTTACACCTGGCGAAACAGAGGCTAACAACCTAGCCCTTTTAGGCGTAACCCTCCAGATGCGGAGTAAGGGCAAAAAAATCGTGATTTCCGAAGTTGAGCCCTTAAGCATTATACACGTAGCTGAAATGCTAATAAGATACGGCTTTACCGTGACAAAGATTCCAGTAGACAGCGAAGGCTTCATAAACCTTGAAAAATTGAAGGAAGCCGTTAACAACGAAACAGTTCTTGTAAGTCTCTCCGCTGTAAACCATGAAATAGGAACAATACAACCTATAAAAGAAGCCATAGAAATAGTCAAGAGCAAAAACCCAAACGCAATATTCCACACTGACGCCTCAGACGCATATGGGAAAATACCTTTCAACGTGCAAGACCTAAACGTGGACATGGCGACAATAAGCAGCTACAAAATATTGGGACCCCGCGGAATAGGAGCCCTCTACGTGAAGGAAGGCGTAAACATAGAAAGAATATTGGAAGGGCAAATTGGCACACAAAAGCTCTGGCCCGGCGTTGAAAACACGCCCTTGATAGTTGGCTTTGCAAAAGCCTCTGAACTCGCCTTCCAAAACTTTGAAGAAAACGTTAAACATATGCGAGGACTAAGGGACAAGCTCATAAACGGAATATTTGAAAAAATAGCCGACGTTCGCCTAAATGGTCCAAAAGGTGAGAAAAGGGCACCTGACAACGTTAACATAAGCTTTCTGCGCTGTGAAGGCGAAGCCCTAACAATAGAGTTAAGCCTAAACGGCGTTTATGTATCAAGCGGAAGCGCATGCACGAGACGTCTATTACAGCCAAGCCACGTGTTAATTGCTATAGGCAGAAAATTCGAGGAAGCCCATGGAAGCATACTTATGAAGGTTACCCGCTACCACACGGAGGAGGACATAGACTATGTTTTGGGCGTTTTCCCAAAAGCCGTTGAAAGGCTTAGACAAATAACTGGCACAACGGTGGTGGAATAAATGTCACGTGCACCCCTACCCTACAGCCAAAAAATCCTTGAACTCTTCAGAAACCCCAAAAACCTTGGAAGAATGGAAGACGCGACAGTTTCAGCTGTGGCTGGAAATCCCCAATGCGGAGACATGATAACCTTCTACCTAAAAATAAACGAGCAAGACATAATTGAAAAAGCAAGTTTCGAAAGCTACGGATGTGCAGCAAACATAGCCACGTCAAGCATAGTGACAGAAAAAGTTAAGGGAATGAAACTTGAAGATGCCTGGAAAATCACATGGAAAAGCGTGGCAGAAGAGGTGGGCGGACTCCCAGCGGTTAAGTTCCACTGCGGAATCCTGGCCGTCGGTGCCCTGAGGAGAGCCATAAGGACCTACTACAAAAATAAGCAAACCACCCCAGAGTGGCTTCCGAAAGAGCTAACCTTCGAAGAAAAGCAAGCCCTAGAAGAGGAGGAGCTGGCGAAAATCCTGTCGAAAAAAATGAAGATGGCGGAGGAAAAATAATGCTCAATCCATACAAAATTAGGGAAGACTTCCCAATTTTGAAACGAAAGATAAACAATCATCCCTTAATCTATTTTGACAACGCCGCTACATCCCAGAAACCTAAACAAGTAATAGAAGCCATAAAAGAGTACTATGAAATTCACAACGCCAACGTCCATAGGGCAGTGCATACGCTTTCACTAGAGGCAACAGAACTTTACGAAAGCGCCCACGAAGAAACAGCCAAATTCATAGGCGCAGAAAGCATAGAAGAAATAGTCTTCACAAAAGGGACAACAGAAGCCATAAACACCGTCGCCTACTCTTGGGGACTGCGAAACCTCAAACAAGGCGACGAAGTTTTAGTATCCCTTATGGAGCATCACAGCAATATTGTCCCATGGGAAATCCTCTCGAAAATAAAAGGCTTCAAAGTACGATATATAGATGTTAACGAGGATGGAACCATAAACCGGCAAGCCCTTGAGGAAAACCTCTCACCGAAAGTTAAAATGGTCTGCATAACCCACGTCTCAAACGTCACCGGCGTAATAAATGATGTGCAATACGCTGCAAAACTCGCCCACGAAAACAACGCCCTCATCCTCGTCGACGGAGCCCAATCAGTACCCCACATGCCAATAAACGTAAGAGAATTGGACTGCGACTTCCTAGCTTTCTCCGGCCACAAAATGCTTGGACCCACAGGAATAGGTGTCCTATACGGCAAGCGGGAAATCCTAGAAGAAATGGAGCCCTTCCACGGCGGAGGCGAAATGATACGTGAAGTCTCTTATAACCCAAAAACTCAAAGCTGCAAAATAACATGGAACGAACTACCATGGAAATTCGAGGCCGGAACACCAAACATATGCGGTGGAATAGGCTTAATGGCGGCCATAAAATACCTGAAAAATCTTGGAATGGAGAACGTTAAAGCTCATGAATGCGCCCTAACTGAATATGCCCTAAAACGCCTTGAAGAATGTGGAAAAGTTAGAGTTTATGGACCAAAAGATGTGAAAGCGAAATGTGGCATAGTGCCCTTCAACCTTGAAGGTTTCGACTCCCACGACTTGGCATTGCTTCTTGACACGTATGGCATAATGATAAGAAGCGGTTTCCACTGCGCCCAACCACTCCACCAAAGGCTAGGACTAAAATCATCAGCAAGGGCAAGCTTCTACATATACAATACCCAAGAAGAAATCGACAAGCTTGTGGAAGCCCTAAAGGAGATCGAACAATCCCTATGAACACCACTACAGACGCATACATAGCAAGAATCGAAGAGGCATGCGGAGAAGAGAAAGACTACATAATCCACTTCAAATACGACAAAAAAGAAGAGGCAATAGCCAAAATACTGAAAAAAGCCACACTGCAAAAAACAACGGCAAAAATAATCTTCGACCTAACATATGGAGAAATCAACATACGCCTATACGCAACAGGAAAAGCTGTCTTCAAAAAAGTAAAAGACAAAGATCAACTAAACCAAATCTTAGCAGAACTGCTCTCTTAAACCTCAATTTTCAGAATTTAAGTGCAAAAGTTTATAAGTAATACTTTTAAAATAAAAAGTATTACGAGGTTAATCTAGATGCACATACCAGACGGTTACATAAGCCCAGAAATTGCTGCCATAATGGCCGCAATATCCATCATTTTCCTTATTATATCATGGAAGAAGGCGAAGGTCACATATCCAAAGGCATTAGCCCCCTTGCTGGCAGTTTCAAGCGCCTTCGTCTTCGCAGCTCAGATGATCAACTTCCCAATAACATATGGGACAAGCGGACACTTAGTGGGCGGAACATTCCTCTCAATGATTTTAGGCCCCTACGCGGCAATTCTAAGCATGACCATAGTCCTAACTATGCAAGCACTTTTCTTCGCGGATGGGGGAATCATAGCTCTAGGAGCAAACATTTTTAACATGGCCGTCATAGGCGGTTTAAGCTTCTTCATAGTTAAAATCATAGCTGGAAACTCGACCAAGGGCAAACGCTTCTTCATCGGCGTATTCACAGCCTCATCGCTATCCGTCGTTCTGGGCGCCTTAGCATGCAGTCTACAAATAGGCTTTTCACCAGCCTTTACAGAAGCAGGTGGAATAATCGTAACAGTTCCAGCCATGCTCTTTTGGCATGTCTTGATCGGACTTGGAGAAGCGGCAATAACAACAACAGCCATAACACAACTATATCGAATTCGACCCACGGTATTAAATGGCTTAGCTTTCTTAAAGAGGGAAGCCATTTGAAGAGCTACGTGAAAGCACTAATACTTATAGCTATAGGGCTTGCAATCCTTATACCCTTTGCCTCGTCCTATCCAGACGGCCTAGAAACTGTGGCTGAAACCCTAAATATAGAAGAGGCGGACTCCTTCTGGAATGGATTGATGCCAGATTACACTCTACCAGCAATTGAAAACCCATACCTATCGACATTAGCAGCAGGTTTCTTCGGCTTAATTATGGTTTCAGCTACATCATACGCCCTTGGCAAGTTAATATCAAAAGGAAACAAAACAAAATAGGATTGGCTGTTGATTATTCTCTGCTTGCAAGTATAACTATGTAGTCCGCCGTGTCAGCGCACATGTCAGCAGCATGCTCAATAAACTCCACAAGGTCGTCGAAAATAACCATTGAACCGCTGTCTACCTGCTCTCCATATTTAACGAATAAGGCCTTAGTTTTAAGATATTCGTCATCAATTTTCCTTTCGATTTCCTCAACTTTTTTAGCTCCATTTATAGCGGCAGAAGAGTCAACAGCGATTTTCTCGATGCTCCCCCTCAAGGCATGGGCGCAGTCCACGAGAAACGATGTTGTATGGGCCGTGTTCTCCCAAAGCTCCTTTGGAATTTTAGCCCCTTCAAGCATTTTAATGCACCTAGCTGCATCCTTCACGTGGTCAGCAAGCGTGTCAAGCCTCTTCACAAGGTGCATTAGGTCTTCACGGTAATCAGCAAAGAGGGCCACACCTTTCGAAAGTTCTTTGAAGACTTCTGTTCGAAGCCTGTCAACTTCTTTCTCGACCTTAAATATATTTTCTATGTGCTGCATTGCCCCCCTTTTATCGCCTTCAGCCATCTTCTGCATGGCATAGTGAAGAAGAGTCACGGTGTCTAAAGCCTTTGTAATTTGCTCCTGTGCCAAATCAAGAGCTTTTGTCCTCCTTCGCCTCTCGAACCATGCATAACTCTTCTTTTCCAAGCTTAATCCGTCTCCTTACAATAAGCTATCATAAAATGCTTAATAACACTTTGCAAAACTGGACTAGCCTTCGGCTTCTGAAACCCAGTAGGCCTTACCCTCACCCTCTTTAGTGGTTACATATTCCTTCTTAAAAATCGGGGCTTCCTTCTTATACCTCTCAACAGCCTCCCTAACAACTGGAAAAACATCATTCCTATGAGAACCAGCAACTAAAACGTAAACGAGGTCTTCGCCAACACTGAACTCGCCGACAAAATGGTGTATCTGAACGTCCACTATGCCATCTCTACTTTTTAAGTCTAGGCAAATTCTTGAAAGCACTTCGTTTGCCCCCTCATCATAAGCCTCAATCTCCAATTTCTGAACGGCTTCTCCTCTCAAAGTTTCCCCACGAACAACACCAATAAAAATGGCGATGGCTCCAGCCTTTTGAAAATCCGGGTTTTTCTTAACCTTTTCAATTAACTCTCCAATGGACAGAGCGCCTTTCTCATGAACATGTTTGGCTGACATCTACACCATACACCATGCACTACAACTGTGAAGATATTTGTATTAACCTTTCAGTCAAATCGACAAACAATTTTCGATACTCTAAGAGCCTTTTATGCGCTTCTTTTAGTGTTATCTCCGTAAACTTTACGGTATCATTTGGTTTAGCTTGCCCAAGCCTATCCAAGTCTGGAGTAATTACAGCCGCTATTTTCGGATAGCCCCCAGTTGTTTGGGCATCCCTCATTATTATGATGGGCTTTCCATTTTTAGGAACTTGAATAGCTCCGGGCAGAAGGGCATCCGAAACTATGTCAGCTTTTCCCTTGTGTTTTATTTCCGATCCTTCAAGACGATAACCCATGCGGTCAGAATCTATTGTAATTTTGTAAGGACTTGAAAGGAAAGTTTCTATGCTGTCCTCCGTGAACATGTCAACTTGAGGCCCCAAAACAACATGCACAGTGAAATTATCCTCAAAGTGTGGCACAAGGTTCCCCGGCATTCTAAAACCAACATTCAGAAGTGGAACTTTGTATCCTTCAATTATGTCTCCTGCTTTTAGTTGCCGGCCATTTATTCCACCGAAGCGTCCACGCACATACGTTGATCTGCTTCCAAGAACTATTGGTGTGTTTATTCCTCCTCTAATGGAAAGGTAGCATCTGCACCCGCTTTCCACCGTTCCAATAGAAACAACATCCCCTTTACACACGGTTAATGTTTGCCACATGGGCGCCTCCTCCCCATTAATTTCCACCGAAATTTTTCCTCCAGTTACGGAAATCTGTGTGTCCGTCAGCGCTTGCATTTCTGGTCCTATAAGGGTGATTTCTAAACACGCATCATTAGGACCGTTTCCAACCAGCAGATTTACCGCAACCATGGAAAACGAGTCCATTGCACCCGAAATCGGAACTCCATATTTAAGGTAGCCATATCTGCCCAAATCTTGCACAGTTGTGAAGAATCCAGGCTTTAACACTTGGAAAACATTCATTTTTGCAATTCCTCAAATTGCATTTTGTAAGCGCCCAGTCTAACAAGCTCCTCAATTCTCTTGAATTCCTCTTCTGAAATTGGTATGAACTTGACGGTGTCTCCCGGCTTAAGCAAGGCTGGGGACTGCTGTTGTGGGTCAAAAAGCTTGATGGGTGTTCTGCCTATTATCCGCCAACCTCCAGGAGCCTCGCAAGGATATATTCCCGTTTGCCTTTCTGCGATGCCAACGGAGCCTTCTGGCACCTTTAACCGTGGGGTTTCAAGACGTGGTGTTGCAATCTCTTCTGGAACATCGCCTAAATATGGAAAGCCGGCAACGAAACCTATCATGTAAACTCTATAATCTTTTCCGGAATGATATTTAACAACATGCTCTTCGGTCAACCCATGATATTTAGCTACATAACTCAAGTCTGGTCCATAAACTCCTCCATAAACAACCGGAACAATAAGCTTTCTGCCCTCCACTTTAATCGGCTTTTCCCCCAACGTCTTTTCAATTTCTTTAATACATGCCACAAGTTGCTCGTAGGTTATTTCAGCCGGATTATAACGAATAAGCAAAGACCTGTAAGTGGGGACAAATTCTTCAACGCCTCTTATGCCAGCACTTGAAAGAGCTTCATTTAAGGCGATAACCTTACTATTTACCGCCAAATCAATTACATCATCAAATTCAACTATTAACGCACTATCACCAAACGGTAGATAACGCACGGAAGAGTAAACTGAACTTTTCATAGCCATCATTACTTTAGATAAATTGGCTTACGGGTTTAACCTCTACCCCGGCTTTAACAAGCCCCTTCCTTAAAGCTTCAGCCAGCCTCACCGCTTTAGGAGTATCACCATGAACACAAATTGTATGCACCTGTCCAAGCTCCACAATTTCGCCGCCAAAAGCTTCAACTATACCTTCCTTAACGGCCTTTATGGCCCGCCTAACAACTTCCACAGGCTCCTGAATAACAGCGCCGGGTTTTTCCCTTGAAACTAGGCTTCCGTCTGGGTTATAAGCTCTATCTGCGAAAAACTCGTAGGCAACCCTTAACCCAGCATTAGCAGCAACCTCAGCCATCACAGATTTCGGCGGAGCGAAAATAATAAGGTCAAGGTCTAGTGCTGCGACAGCTTCAGCTACAGCCTTTGAAAGTTCCCTATGCCTTGATGCCAAATTATACATTGCACCATGAGGCTTCACGTGCTGAAGCCTCAGGCCGAAAACTTTAACGAAGCCAAAAAAAGCCCCAACTTGGTAAATAATGTAGTTTTTTGCCTCTTCGCTTGTCAGTTGCATTTCTCTTCTACCAAAACCCATTAGGTCAGGGTATCCGGGATGGGCTCCCACGGCAACTCCATACTTTTTTGCCAAGGCCACCGTCTGCGCCATTGTTAAGGGATCTCCGGCGTGAAAGCCGCATGCTACATTTGCAGAAGTTATGTGGGGCATTATTTCCTCGTCATTTCCGACCCTGAACACCCCGTAGCTTTCGCCCAAATCACAGTTTATATCAACTCGAAACCTCAAACCCACCACTTCCAAAGTCAAAATTACAAGTATTTCCGCATATCCTCAACAACGGCTGAGGGAACTGGCAAATCCTTCATAGTCAGCAGACCAGCCGGTGCCTTCAAAACTTTCGGAATAGAGTTTATAATTATTGCCACTGTTCCCGCATCCCCATGGACACATGGCTGAATTTTCTGTTTAATTGTCGGAACGCCCGTAATCGTTATGGCATCGTACTCTTCCTCCGCCCCAATATAGGCTTGGAAGTCTAGAACTATGACGTCTTCGCCTTTTATCATGCCCTTTGCCTTCTGCCTTAAACCCGCAACTTTTCCGACATCAACCTTTATGAAGTCACTTTTTACCGGTCCTTTGGCTATTATTGGTTCAATAGCCTCAGCCCTTATCTCATCAAGTTTCCATGCTAAGGCGTCTGCAATCATCGCAATAGACTGTTCGAGTCCAACATGCCCTGTTATCTCCCCCTTTTCAATTTTTTGTTTGAATTCGTCTACGGTTAAGCCTGCACCTATCTTCTTCTGGAAAGGTAATCGCCTTGTTGCGGCGTTCATGACCCGAACAGCTTCTATTTTCTCTATTTTTTGGCATGCCACGGTCAACGTTATTACAAGAGTATCCATTAGGAAACCTGGATTTATTCCAGTCCCCAAAACTGTCACGTCATGTTTTTTGGCCAGCTTGTCCAGTTCTTTTGCAATTTCTGGCTCTGAATAGTAGGGATATGAAAGTTCTTCGCATGTCGATATAACATTAACACCATTTTTGATTATGGAAGCTATTTGAGGGTAGGTGTCTTTGAGATAAGATGATGTAGCGTGGACGGCGATGTCGGGCTTCGTTTTTGAAAGTACGGCATCAACGTCGCTGGAAACTGTTATGCCAAGTCCCTTGTTTAAGCCTAAAATTTCGCCTAGATCCTTGCCTACCTTATCCTTTGCAACATCAATTGCGCCAACTATTTTTACGCCTCTCTTTTCGAGAAGAGCCTTTGCTATTAAACTTCCGACGGCACCAACTCCGTACAAAACAACTTTAACCTCTCCCATAAGGTGTTCCTCGCGTTTATGGTTTATTAGGCTGTGATGCTCTATAAAATAGGTTTGGGTTCGACTTATAATTTAAAACTTTACATTTGTAAAGTTTATATTTATGAGCCTTCCCAATAATAGGAGGCGGGCTAAGTTGAGCGCCGGAAAAACTGTAACTTATAAAGAAGTTCTCGCTGAATATCCGGACACGGAGAAAATTAAGTTCTGCTTTGAATGCGGCATATGCACGGCAAGCTGCCCCATGGCAGAACTTCTAAAGGGGGAGTATAACCCGAGAAATATCCTTGAAAGGATTTTTTTAAACATCGAAGAAGCTTTTGTTTCAGATGAGATTTGGCTCTGCGCTTGGTGTTATCGCTGCTATAGGCACTGTCCTCAAGCATTAAAACCGCCAGAAATATTCTTCTACACCCGAAAGTTCGCAATCAAAGCTGGATATAGACAAGCATTTGAAAAAGCCATCCATAAAATTGTTAAATTATCCCCCCTTCCCTTGGTTACGATTTGTGCCTGTTTCCATCCGGAGCGCGCAGGATTAGACTTAAGCAAAGTCATAAAAGAAGCTGAAAAACTGAGGAAGAAATTTTTAGAGGAGAAAAAAGGGAAAATTAGGACAGAACCAGCGAAAAAGAAAGTTGCGGTTATTGGTTCTGGACCTGCGGGGCTCACAGTTGCTCATGATTTAACTTTGAAAAACCATGAAGTTACGATTTTTGAGGCTATGAAAGAGCCTGGTGGTATGTTAAGGAAGTGTTTGCCAGCCTATCGTCTTCCAAGGGAACTTTTAGACATGGATATACAAGCGTTGAAGGATCTTGATGTGGAAATAAAGACCGACGTGGCGGTCGGTAAAGATGTTGATTTTAGCAGTTTATGGGGTCTAGGCTATGACGCCATTTTCGTTGGCGTTGGTGCCAATAAAGGACAGCACTTGAAAATTGAGGGCGTTGATTTAGAAGGGGTAGTGCATGCTCTAGACTTTCTCTGGATGTTTAACTCTGGAACAGCGCCGAATGTTAGGGGTAAACGTGTTGTCATCATTGGCGGTGGAAATGTTGCAGTTGACTCCGCAAGAACAGCCCTCAAACATGGGGCTGAGGAAGCGACTATTTTTTACCGAAGGTCTAGAGAGGAGATGCCTGCAAACCCATGGGAAGTTAAAGAGGCAGAAGATGAGGGCGCAAAAATTGAGTTTTTAGTCTCTCCGAAGAGAATCTTGGGTGACGATAAAAGGGTTTCTGCTGTTGAGTTTGTTCGAATGAGGTTAGGCGAGTTAGACAAGACTGGAAGAAGAAAACCGATCCCCATTGAAGGTTCTAATTTTGTTAAAGAGGCAGACATTGTGGTTTTGGCGATAGGCGAAGTCCCAGACCTCTATTTTCTGCCTAAGGAAATTGAATTGAATGAGGACGGAACAATTTGGGTTAACCCGTTAACTATGGAGACAACCCTTGAAGGTGTTTTTGCTGGAGGGGACGCTGTGACTGGTCCAGCCTCAATAATTGAGGCTATACGTACTGGAAGGATCGCCGCCTTTTCAATTGATGGTTATCTAAAGTCTTTAGGTTTAAGGTGATTGGAAAATGGCAGGAGATGAAATACGTATAGGGGTTTATGTTTGTCACTGCGGTTTAAATATTGCGGGCTCTGTTGATTGTAAAGAGGTTGCAGAGTTCGCTTCCACGCTTCCAAACGTTGTTTTGGCGAAGGATTACCGCTATATATGTTCAGACCAAGGGCAAGAGCTCATAAAGAATGATATCAGGGAGTATAGGCTTAACCGTGTGGTTGTTGCTTCGTGTTCTCCCCGCCTCCACGAACTTACATTCCGAAAAGTGTGCGAGGAGGCTGGGTTGAACAAGTACCTTTTTGAGATGGCTAACATACGGGAACAGTGCAGCTGGGTCCACTTGCATGATAGGAAGGCTGCGACTGAAAAGGCTAAAGACCTTGTGAAAATGGCTGTGGCTAAGGCGGCCTTACTAAAACCAGCCAAGGAAATCGAAGTGCCGATTATAAGAAAGGCGCTTGTAATTGGTGGCGGCGTTGCAGGGATTCAAGCAGCATTGGACCTCGCTGACACTGGTTATAAGGTTTATTTGGTGGAGAGGGAGCCGAGCATCGGCGGTATGATGGCGAGAATAGATAAGACTTTTCCAACAATGGACTGTTCCATATGCATTCTTACTCCAAAAATGTCTGATGTAGGGCATCATTCAAACATTGAACTATTAACCAACAGTGAAGTTATCGATGTAAAAGGGTATATCGGCAACTTCCGAGTAAAAGTTTTAAAAAAGCCGCGTTATGTGAAGGAAGACTGCTCAGCATGTGGCGAATGCTCAAAAGTTTGTCCCATGACAGCGCCGAACGAGTTTGATGCTGGATTAGCCATAAGACATGCCATTTACACGCCGTTTGCACAAGCAGTTCCGTCAACCTACATAATTGACATGAACCTATGCCTAAACAAAGACGGCGTAATGGTATGCGACAAATGCATTAGAGCCTGCGAAAGGCAAGCCATAGACTTCACAATTAAACCTGAAACCGTAGAACTAGAAGTAGGCACAATTATAGTGGCGACAGGCGCAGACGTTTTCGACCCCTCAAAGTTACCGCAATATGGCTATGGCAAATATCTAAACGTCATCACATCGCTTGAATTTGAAAGGCTAATTAATGCTGGCGGACCTTCTGGTGGAAGACTGATTAGACCCGGTGATATGAAAGTTCCAAAGCGTGTGGCTTTCATACAATGTGTTGGCTCCCGCTCTAATAGGACTGGACGAACCTACTGCAGTAATGTTTGCTGCATGAACACTATAAAGGACAGCCTTCTCATTAAAGAGCACTGGCCTGAAACCGAAATCTACGTTTTTTATGTTGATATTCGTGCGTATGGAAAAGGCTTTGAAGACCTATACAAGAGGGCTAAAAAGGAAGGTGTAATATTCATCCGAGGGCTTCCAGCAGAAATAATTGAGGATAAGAAGACTCGGAACCTTTGGCTTATAGGCGAAAACACACTCCTAAAAGAGCCTTACAAAATGAACTTTGACATGGTTATTCTATCCGTTGGTCTGGAGCCGCGGAAAGATAGCGAAGTAATACAGCGGCTGCTGACCCTTTCAAGGACGCAAGACGGATTTTTCATGGAAGCCCATCCAAAACTCCGACCAGTGGACGCTGCAACTGGAGGCATATTCTTCGCCGGGTGCGCTGAAGCTCCAAAGGACATAAAGGACAGCGTAACACAAGCCAGCGCAGCTGCAGCCAGAGCTGGCATACTAATGGCTAAGGGTAAAGTTACGGTTGAGGCCATTACGCCAATTTTAGATGTGGAAAAATGTAAGGCTTGTGGACTTTGCATAAAGGTTTGCCCCTACAACGCGATAACTCTTAACAAAGAGCTTAAACGTGTTGAAATTGTTGAGGCTGCTTGTGGAGGATGCGGAACATGTGCTGCAGAATGCCCATCCGACGCATTAACCCAGAACCACTTCACTGATGAGCAGATAATAGCTCAAATTGACGCCGTCACAGAATATGATGCCGACAAGAAAATTGTAGCTTTCTGCTGCAATTGGTGCGCTTATGCAGGTGCGGATTTTGCCGGAGTCAGTAGGATGCAGTATCCGCCAAACGTCCGAATAATTAGAACTATGTGCTCAGGAAGGGTTACTCCAAAATTTGTTGAAAGAGCCTTCGCAAGAGGGGCTGCCGCAGTTCTGGTGGCTGGCTGCCACCCGGGAGACTGCCACTACATTAATGCCAACTATCATACTCAAAGACGTGTGGAACGCTTATGGAAGAAGATGGAACAGAACGGTCTACGCAAAGAAAGGCTTCAGCTTTTATGGGTTTCAGCAGCTGAAGGAGAAAGATTCACCTCAAAAATTTATGAAATGCAAAAAATCGTGGAAAGTGTAACCTCAGAGGAAATAGAACATGCCAAAAAAGTTTTTTCAAAAGTTGGAGGAGCTTAAGATGCCTGAAAGGCTTTGGAGAACCCCACTAGACATTGAGAAGGTTTCAAGGCCGAAAGCTGAAATCCACATATTAAAAGATCAGTGTAAGGGTTGCGGCTTTTGCATTCAATACTGCCCCAAAAAGGTTTTAGAAGAATCTGACGAGATTAATGCCAGGGGGGTTCATCCCCCAAGAGTTGTTGATGAAAAAAACTGTATATTATGTAGCTTTTGTACGGCTGTTTGCCCAGATTTTGCAATATACGTTAAGGAAAAACAATGTAAGGATGGATGTTAGATGGATGGTGAAAAGGTGGTGTTAACTGGCGTGCATTTCATGAGTGGCGACATAGCATGTGCAGAAGGTGCCATCGCAGCCGGATGCCGATTTTTCGCCGGATATCCCATAACGCCTGCAACAGAGATCGCCGAACACATAGCAGCCCGGATGCCAAAGGTTGGCGGAATTTACATTCAAATGGAGGATGAAATAGCCTCCATAGCCGCCGTGATAGGCGCATCCTACGCTGGCTTGAAGGCTATGACAGCCACCTCTGGACCGGGCTTTAGTTTGATGCAGGAGAATATAGGCTTAGCCGCCATGACGGAAGCCCCATGTGTCATTGTGGACGTGATGCGGGGAGGCCCAAGCACTGGACAGCCAACCCTTCCCGGACAGCAAGATGTTATGCAGGCAAAATGGGGTTCCCACGGCGATTACGAGATCATTGCTTTGGCGCCCTCTTCTGTTCAGGAAATGTTTGACTTGACGATTGAGGCTTTCAACTTAGCTGAGACTTACCGTGTTCCGACATTGGTGATGGCTGACGAGGTTGTCGCCCACATGTGGGAGAAAGTGGTGATTCCGCCAGCTGAGGAGATAAGGATAGTTAACCGCAAAAAGCCTAACATGCCGCCGGACAAGTATATGCCTTTCATGCCAGACGACGACTTGGTTCCGCCTATGGCTTGTTTTGGCGAGGGCTTTCGTTTTCATGCGACAGGTTTAACCCATGATGAGTATGGCTATCCACGCACCCAAAGTTCAGAGGTTCAAATGAGACTTGTGCAGAGACTCTGTGACAAAATAAGGAGGAATGCTGACAAGATTATCCGCGTTGAAGAGCAACTGCTGGATGATGCCGAAATAGTGGTTTTTGCCTACGGAATAGTTGCGAGGGCAGCCCTAAGCGCGGTGAGAAAGGCAAGGCAACAAGGCATAAAAGCTGGGCTTCTCCGCCCAATCACCTTATGGCCCTTCCCAGAAAAGCACGTGGAAAAGGCTGCTGAAAAAGCCAAAGCCATAATTGTTCCAGAAATGAACTGCGGACAAATGGTAAGGGAGGTTGGAAGAGCCGCGAAAGAAACACCGGCTTTTCACGTGCCAAAGTTGGGTGAGGAGCCGCACACACCAATGGAAATTCTTGAATTTATAAGGAGGTATGGCAAATGACAGAAGCCGTTGAGCAGCATCCTTTATCAAAATATTTGAGAGCTGCCATGATGCCCCACATATGGTGTTCCGGATGCGGAAACGGCATAATACTCAACGCTTTTGTGCATGCGCTTGACGAGTTGCAGATAAACCTTAACAAGCTTGTCGTCGTTTCGGGGATAGGTTGCATTGGAAGGGTTGCTGGTTACATGAATGTGGATTCCTTTCACACAACCCATGGGCGCCCCATCGCCTTTGCAACAGGCGTTAAACTTGCAAACCCGGAGCTGGAAGTCGTCGTTATAAGCGGTGACGGCGACCTTTTCGCTATAGGAGGGAACCACTTCATACACGCCGCAAGAAGAAACATTGGAATTAAAGTCATTTGCGCTAACAATTTCAACTACGGAATGACCGGTGGACAGGTTGGACCAACAACACCTCTAGATGCTTTCACAACAACAACACCTTATGGAAATATAGAGCATCCCTTTAACCTAGTTCATTTGGCTGCGGCAGCAGGCGCCACTTATGTGGCAAGATGGACAACGCTTCACGTTCGAATGCTAGCAATGTCCATTAAAAAGCTGCTGCAAAGAAAAGGCTTCTCTTTTGTAGAGGTTATATCGCCGTGTCCAGAAATTTACGGACGCTACAACAAAATGAGAACAGGACTTGAAATGATGGAGTGGTTTAAGAAAGCATCAGTTATCGCCAACTTCTCAGATCCGGCTAAGGCTGAGATAACACCAGAAAGAATAGTTATCGGCGAATTCGTTGATATTCAAAAACCAACTTATGAAGAGCTGCTTTACAATAAAATGGCAAAAATAATGAAAGAGGGCGGGAATGGGTGAGGCACATGCGTGTTGAAATAAGATTTGCCGGTTTCGGTGGTCAAGGAATAATTAAGTCTGGAATTATGGTGGCTACGGCTGCATGCATATACGGCGGAAAACACGCGGTTCAGACACAGTCTTACGGACCTGAATCACGGGGCGGAGCATGCCGCTCAGAAGTTGTAATAGCGGACGATGAAATTGACTTTCCAAAGGTCACCGAGCCGGATATTTTAGTGGTGATGTCTCAGCATGCCTACAACGAGTACGCAGAAACGGTGAAAAATGGAGGAACGATAATACTTGACCCGGACATGATTCCCAATGAGAGGGAACTTAAAGGTGTGAAAGTCTTCAGAGTCCCAGCCACAAGGATGGCTGAGGAGCTTGGAAGAAGAATTGTTGCGAACGTCGTAATGCTGGGAGCTTTTGCGGCAATAACAGGAATAGTGGACAAGGACTCCTTGAAAGAGTCAATTAAGGCTAATGTGCCAAAAGGTACAGAAGAATTGAACTTAAAGGCCTTTGAAATGGGCTATGAATACGGCAAAAAAGTTGTTGAAGGCTAACTTTGTTGCTCAATCTTTTGCAGTTGCACTTGTAATTGAGCAACTTGCGTCAGAAGTTTAGACTTCCTAACGCCAACATGACGAAGGGGAACAATTTTTCTAGCTTCATTGTAAATGTCTGACGCTATTTTTCCAAGAACCATTTCTTGGACAAACTGGTCCATTGTTAGGGCGATGCTTTTTTCCTCAACTATTTTCGCCATAATTTTGCGTATTGCATGCTCTTGGGAAGTCTTTATCCTTGAAAGGGTGAAGGCGCAGACCGCCACCCTAAATCTGTACCCGTCCTTTGTTGAAACATTAAAGATTCCATCAACCTTTGTTGTTCTCCGCCTCACAAGGCTTCTAAGGTAGTCCCTTGAATACTCATGTCCCTTAAACATTGTGCGGGCTGTTTTCCCCTCCACCTGTGTTACTTGGAAGTACAATTTTAGATATTGATGGGAAAAGTCGCCAGTAATATCATAAAGCGTTGCCTCAATAACCCTTCCAATAAGCTTCTCCGGCTCGTCTGCTGGGATTGCGCCTAACTCCACGTTTCCAAAGTATGGTGGGGCAACCACTGTGTACCATACCTTGCTACGCCACTTATCCTTTACCTTTTTTGATGACAAGGTCAACCTCCTTTAATAGCGGAGAAAAGTCACATTACGAAAGTATTAAGCTTTACCTTCTAGGCTCTATTTTTTCCAAGCCGCCCATATACTTTCTCAAAACCTCCGGAATGATCACCGACCCGTCCGCTTGCTGATAGTTTTCCAGTATAGCCACAATGGTTCTTCCGGTAGCCAACGCTGTGGAGTTAAGCGTGTGCACAAAACCTTTCGGCGGCTCCCCCTCTTTTTCCCTATACCTGATATTCAATCTCCTAGCCTGATAGTCAGTGCAGTTGCTGCATGAAATTATCTCTCTGTAGGCGTTTTGGGCTGGCATCCAAACCTCGATATCATATTTTTTGGCTGCAACTGTTCCAATATCGCCGGTACATACATTCACAACACGGTATGGTAAACCAAGCTTTTGAACAAGCTCCTCCGCATTCCTAATAAGCTCCTCATGAAACTTCCACGAGTCTTCCGGTTTGCAAAAAATGAATTGTTCAACTTTGTTAAACTGGTGAGTGCGGAAAATCCCCCGCGTATCTTTGCCATGGGCGCCAGCCTCTTTTCTGAAGTTGGGGCTTATGCCAACAAATTTGATGGGCAAATCTTCAGCTTTCAACACTTCGTCCATAAACATTGCAGCCATTGGATGTTCCGAAGTCGCAATGAGGTATAGATCTTCGTTTTCGATTTTGTAGAGGCTGTCTTCGAAGTCGCTTAGGGCTGTGACTCCCTCGTAAGGTTTGCGCCTCATCATGAACGGGGGTTCTATAGGCGTGTAACCCTTCTTAACCATCTCCTCTAATGCAAAATTTAAAAGGGCAATGTCGAGCAGGACGCCTTCCCTTTTAAGATAAAAGAACCTTGCTCCAGCAATTTTTCCAGCCCTTTCGATGTCCATGATGTCTAAGGTTAAGCCAAGCTCAATGTGATCTTTAACTGGAAATTTGAAGCGAGGTATCTCTCCCCAAGTTCTCACGGTAACGTTGTCATGTTCGTCTTTACCCACTGGAACAGAGTCGTGTAGAAGGTTTGGAAGCCTCATTAAGTAGTAGCGCACTTTCTCCTCATACTCGCTGACTAACCGCTCAAGATTCACTATTTCCTTGTCTATTTCCTTAGCCATAGAAAACAACGACGTGGCATCTAAGCCTTTCTTTTTCAAAGATGCAATTTCCATAGTTATGCGGTTTCTCTCCCGTCGCAAGTCATTAAGCCTTGTCAAGTGCTGACGCCAAAGCTTATCACATTCAATCAGCTCATCCAGCATCCTTAAAAATTCAGGTTCCCCTCTTCTCTGTAAGTTCTCCCTCACGAGTTCTGGTTTTTCTCGAATTAGCTTTATGTCCAACATCTTAAAACCAACTATTCAAGTTTCCGCGCGGTTTTTAGAGTTTTCTCCGCCAACGATATGGCAAAAAGCAAATCATCAATTGTTGCAATAAAAGTTTGAAGCTTCCTCCTACACCTTATGCGTGTAACAACGCTCTTTTCTTCCCTTGACGTTTTAACAGATAAGCCAGGCGGCGTTTTAAAGTTGTCAGGCGAAACAGCCTTTGCAACCGTCTCAGCGCTTTCTACATCATCATAACTTATTATGATTTCAGCTTCCAATTTTCTCCCCAGCCAACTGCTTCCCCACAAGTTCGTTGACAAGCCTCATGAAGGTCTCCACGTTTTCTATTGGAATTTGAGCGCCTGCAGCCACATTGTGACCCCCACCTTTCCCTAAGCATTTTTCAGCTGCAATCTTCATTACTTCCCCGAGGTTTACTCCCTTGTAGGTTGTAGCGTCTATGGTTCTCGCTGAAACCTTTACAAGTCCCTCTTCCTTAACGTCTGCATAAGCAATGAGAGGTTTCTCCGGGTTTGGAAGGCTTGTTGTAAGAATAGACGAAATTGCACCAACAATTTTGTCGTCTATAAAATCCTCGCCGTAAACAACATAGATGTTTTCCATCTCCCTTATCCTTTCAGGTTTCTCCATAATCCAGCCTAAATACCTATTAATCGTCCGCCTATAATCCTCAAGGATTTTGCTGGCTTCTTCTAGGGCTAACCCTCTATCACCCATGCAAACGGCCACCCCCACGCCCGGCTTGTCCATGCGGCCAACAGCATTAAGCAGAACGGCGAACTCCCTACCGTCTCTAAGGGGCGTCCAAGGCTCTTCTTTACTAAGAGTGTAAACATGTCCTATGAGATTTGATATTTCATAATGCAGCCCTCTTGAAAGCATGTACTCCGCCAGTGCTGAGCAAAGCCTCCTCTTTTCGTCTTCTGAAAGGTCTCTTAAAGCCCGCCATTTATCGCCGTATTTTGGCTTTATGTCTATGCTTGCAAGAAAGGCCAAGCTTTTGTCCTCTTCCCCGCTTATGCCTGGAATGAAAGGGTTTGTTGTAGACGCCAAAGTTTTATGGATCGGACGTGTTTCCCTGCCGAAGAAAATTAAGTCCTTCTCAACCGTCAGTAGCCCTTGGCTTTTCGCGTCTTCCACGATTTTCTCGTTAAGCCCTCCAAGCATTCTCTGGTCGTACTTATCTTGCAGATCTCCAAGTGCTCCAACAACTGCTATTGGAGCTAAATCCATGTTTACCTTGTCAATTGCTTTAGCCACGAAATAGGCTACTCCGGCGCTGCTGATGTCCCTTGCTCCATCAATGCCAAACAAGTGAGGATTAACGCATGGAAAATCGTTGCTCAAATCTCCGCCAAGCTGGTGGTGGTCTAAAACAACAACTCTTATGTCTCTGGTTTTCTGTCTAAGCAAGTTTGCATAGTCGCTTCCAAGATCCGTGAAAATAACCATTTGAGGCTTATCTTGCAGTATCTCAGCCACTAGTTTTTCGTCAACCCACTGGGTTATTCTAATGCGGAATCTCGCGTCAAGCCTGTAAAGGGCTTTCCCAATTATACCCGCGGCAGCGACGCCGTCAGCATCTAAATGCGAAAAAACATGGATGAAACCATCCTCTTTAACCACTTCCAAAATGGTTTTGGCAGCATCTGAAATGCTGCCAAAGAATTTTAAGATTTGTTTTTCATCCAATCCCATTGCCATCACAATTTAAATGCGCTAAAAAAGAATTTAAGGGCTGATTGGGTTATGAAGCAACCGGAGGTTAAGTCTAGGCTATTGATGCAATTTTGGGCTCATACTTCCAGTTTTGAGGCAAAATCCCCTCACGCTTATAATATCTGGCAAGTTTGTGAATTTTTGCCTCCACAAGCTGCAAAGCCCTCTTATTATGCAAATCCTTCCTGTGTTTTTCAAGGTGGGCTGAAAGCCTCGCGGCCTTCTTTAAAAGATTTCCAAGATCTTCGGGTATTGAAGGGGCGAGTCCAGCCTCCTTAAGAATCTGAGTTATGGTCTTGCCCGTTAGCGGCTTAACTAATGGAATGGCATATTGGTCCCTCAGAATTGTTCCTATGCGGCTTGGAGGATGCCCCTCCCTTGCCAGTTTTATGACTAAGGCTTCCACTTCCTCTGGTTGATATTTACACCAACTTGGAGGACGTTTGCTAACAGGTCTCGTTGAATGGGATTTGCCCTTTTCCTGTTTCGGCATACCATTATCCCTTTTAGCTCTGTAAGAGCGAGGTTAGACGGCTATTTAAGATCTTCGATGCACTCTTTCTACTTAAATTTGCTGCGGAAGGGACCAAGCTATTCGCCTAACCCTTTAAGCTTTTATACCATCTTGCAAATTTTCGAAAGGCTTTTGCTCTATGAGAATACATGTTCTTTTCAGCAATACTCATCTCCGCAAAAGTTTTCTGACTGTTGACCGGCTTAAATATGGGGTCAAAACCAAAGCCATAGTGACTTTCCCTTCTCAACTCTTTGGTTATTTCACCTAAAACTTCCCCCTTAAAGCATATCGGTGCATCTAACTCCTCAGAGAGGAACGCCACCACCGACTGAAACTTTGCTTTTCTGTTCGCGGTTTTCTCCATAAGCTTCAACATGCCCTCATTACCTATTGTCTTGTAAACATAAGAGGAGTATGGTCCTGGAAAGCCGTTCAAGGCCTCAATGAAGAGGCCAGCGTCCTCAACTATGAGGGGTAGGCCACACTGTTTATAGGCGTGGATGGCGCTTGTTTTCGCGATTTCTTCAAGGCTTTCACTTTGAATCTCGAGGGTTTTAACCCTTATCATGCCTACGGCTATCTTGTAGCGGCTTAAGATCCTTCGGGCTTCGTTGAACTTGTTAATGTTGTTTGTTGCAAAGAACACGACTTTGCCCTTTAATTGGAAGCTCATGGCGGTTCACTTTCTTTTAGCCCCTTCGGCGGACACGCTAAAGTATTTTTCCCAATTAATCTGCACAATTTCTAAAATGTTTCCGTCGGTGTCCGTGAATGTGGCTTGTTTTCCACCCCAAGGCTCTTCATGTAACTCCTTAACAAACTTCACGCCTTTGCTTTTTAATTCGTTATAGAATTTTTCAACATCATCCACCAAAAACTCCACAGACAGTGAAAGTGAAGCACGTTCCCCCTTCTTAAGTTTTGGAATAAGCCCAATTTCGACCCCGCCGCATTCGAAACCAACATAGCTTGAATACTCATATTTCTTTTCCAAGCCAAGGATTTCCTCATAAAATTGCGCCGCTTTCTTCAAGTCTGAAACGTAGAAGGTTATGCACCAAACGGTTTTTATCGTGTTTTATTCACCTCTTCTTTCGGCTATGTAGCGTCCTCTCCTCTCTATTTCCCTTATTTTATCTAAAACGTTTTTCACTTCGCTTTTCTCTAAAACGCTTGCATAGCCTTCAATTATAGCGTTGAAACATTTTTCGGCAAACTGGAAATGGATGCTTTGTAAAGCTCTCTTCATAAGGTGTAAATCCACACCTTTTGCTTCAAGCTCTTGTGTTTTTTCGCCAAGACCAAAATCCACAAAAAAGATTTTTCCTTCAGGAGTGCGAATCATATTAGATGTTGTTAGGTCGCCGTGAATTATCCCGTTTTTGTGCAATTTACCAATCAACTCACCTATTTTACGGCACAATGTCCGCCTTTCGCTTTCAGAAACTTTAGTTAACAACCGCTTTACTTGCTCTCCTTCAATAAACTCCATTATAATTGTGGCATTTTTCGAATCAACCATATAGATTGTTGGGGTGGGCACACCAGCCACTTTTGCCTCATGTATCAGCTGGGGCTCATGGATTGTTCTATAGGCTCTTATTTGCTCGTCTAGGACTGAAACTCTATATTTTTTAGGCAAACGCCTCTTCATTATCACTTTTCTGCCATGCCAATCAGCAAGGTACAGGCATGCCTCAGCCCCTTTCTTAATTAGCCTCGGCTGACTTATTTCACCCAAGGAACTTCAACCTCTTCAAGCCGCCATCTCAACTTTACAAAGCTTTCATTGATTGGTGTTGTCACTCCGTGGGTGAAGGCTAAAACGCCGGTCCAAGCTATCATGGCGCCGTTGTCTATGGCAAACTGGCTCGGCACAACGCAGAATTTGGCGTCATGCTCTTCAGCTATTGACTTAACCATTTCTTGAAGCCTCTTGTTGGCGGCTACGCCGCCAGTCAACAGAACCTCCTTTTTTTCCGTGTGAGCCAGAGCGCGCTCCGTAACTTCTGCTACCATGGAGAAGGCTGTTTCTTGGAGACTATAACACAAGTCCTCTAGCCTACTTTCACTTTTCTTTAGCAGGTTAACAGCCGCCGTAAGCAAACCGCTAAAGGACATGTCCATGCCCTTCACAGTATATGGCAGTGGAATAAACCTCCGCCCATTTTTCGCGAGTTTCTCCACAACAGCTCCAAAGGGTTCACCAGGCTTTTGTCTTAGCCCTGCTTCTCTTGCGAATACGTCTAAACAGTTTCCAAGGGCTATGTCTAATGTTTCGCCGAAAACTCGGTAGCGTCCAGAATCAAAAGCCGCCACTATGGTGTTTCCGCCGGAAACATAAAGCGTGACGGGATCCACAGCACCGGTCTCTAATTTGCCTATTTCTATGTGCGCCACACAATGGTTAACACCGACCAGAGGGACACCTAAATAAGAGGCTAAGGCTCTTGCAACCGTGGCGCCAGTTCTTAGACAGGGGCCTAATCCAGGACCTTGGGAGAAAGCTATAACCTTTATATCTCTAGGTTTTATTCCAGCCTTTTGAAAAGCCTCCTCAAGGACTTTATCTGCAACTTCGGCGTGGTGCCGCGCGGCTTCCCTTGGATGTATCCCACCTTCTGGGGGCACATAGGCGCTTATCACATTCGCCAAAATATCCCCATTAAATGTGGCTATTCCAACGCTAAAGTCATCCGCTGTGCTTTCAATGCCTAAACAGTAACCATCTCTTGTTTTTGCAAGCAACTGTCAGCCCCTCTTTCCCACCTAAATTATTTTATCTTTGGACAAGCATAATTTATTTGAAAACACCTATATATCTGCGTGTAAACGGAGAGAAAGATGCCAAAACACAACGATTTAGAGCAGAAGGCCTTACAAATAATAATGAATTCTGGAAATGAAGGTCTGCTCCAATCAGAACTGTGGAGAAAGCTTGGAGCCAGCAGTAGAGAAGGTTCAAGAATAGCCTTAAAACTTGAAGGTAAGGGCTTGATACGCCGTGAAAGGGAGCTTCGCAATGGAAGATGGACTTATAGGCTTTATCCAAAAAGGCTCCCAGCATCAATAAACTCAATAGCCGACTGCCCCTGCATGATGTGTCCAGACACGTCAAGGTGCGGTCCAACAGGCACAATAACGCCTCAAAGTTGTGAAAAACTAACGGATTGGCTTATACGGTTGGCTGAAGGCGAATACAAAATATTAGGTGACAGCTAGTTTTGCCTAAAGCATGGATACAAGAACGCAAAAGAGACTATTACTATAGAAAAGCGAAAGAAGAGAAATACCGTTCAAGGGCAGCTTACAAACTTTTCCAAGCCGTAGAAAAGTACCGCTTTATTAGAGAGGGAGACGTTGTTGTCGACTTAGGCGCCGCACCCGGTGGATGGACACAAGCGGCAAGAAAAATTGTCGGGAATAGAGGCTTCGTTTTAGGAGTTGATATAAAACCAATCGACCCCTTTCCAGAGAGAAACGTTAGAACAATAGTAGCTGACATAACAGAACCTGATATTACAAAGCAAATTTTGGAGATGCTGCCTAGAAAAGCAGATGTTATCATCTCAGATGTTTCGCCAAACATCTCTGGGATATGGGAGCTTGATCACGCCCGCCAAATGGACCTTGCACAAAAGGCACTTGAAATAGCCCTAGAAACTCTAAAGCCCGGTGGAAACTTTTTTGTTAAAGTTTTCCAAGGAGACATGTTAAACGACTTTATAAGCATGGTTAGACAGCACTTTGAGGATGTAAGGATAATAAAGCCTAAGGCGAGTAGAGCGAAAAGCTCGGAGATTTTCATTTTAGGGATGCACCTAAAGGGCTGATAAGCGGTAGAGCTAAATTCATTTAAAATTCACTATATAAAGGGCGAAACATTTGAACATAGTAGCCGCCGACTCTTCCGCTGCCATTTTAAATGAGAAATTTGAACCCATATATATTGTGGCTACGGCTGCCGTCTTGGTTAAACCGCCCTATAGAGAGCCAAGTGAATCTCTGGCTGAGCCTGTTTTCGTGAAAGCTGAAGACAGCCACGAGGTTATAGTGCGAGAGGCAGAACTATGCAAACAACTAGTTGCAAAAGTGGGAGCCGACGTGGTGCACCTTGACATATCGCTTGGAGCCGTCTCCCTTGAACAGCTTTCACCCATACAGTTTTCAAACATGAAAATCTCAAGCAGGGCGAAAAGCAACTTGATAAAAATTCTTCCAAGGCTCAGAAAAATTGCAGGCGAAATAACACGGAAGTACGGCGTAGAGACCCTAGCAATAGGCAAAGAAAGCATTCCTGTAAGAGTAGCTGAGCTAACCGCTGGCGCCTATGCAATAGTATATGCGTGTGAAAAAGCTGTAAAAGAAAAAAGTTCATTAATGCTCGGCCTGCCATTAAAATGCCAGCCAAGGTTTATCGAAAACAAGGTGTACATGCATTCATTGATGGCGGCGGAGCATGATGTGAGGGGATGCGCGATAGATAACAAGGAAGTTCTAAAGAAGGTTAATATTACTGAAATTTTAAATCCAGTTGCAAGGGGCTTTCGAACATTAAAATTAACCCCAGGAAGAGTTGAGAATGACAGGTGAAGTTAAAGAAAACCAGCAAGTACCAGTTAGTGAAGCTTTACTAGCGGTGGTTGCAAGTCTTCTGCTTTCGATTTTCTCGGCTGGATTTATCGCCAGCTTTAACTACGGCATTGCAATGGTCGCTGCGGAACTGCTCCTTGCAGTTGTTCCCCTTGGGTATATGCTTTCAAAGAAAATAAACATTAAAAAATACATTAGGTTTGGGCTTAATCCTCGAAACATTTTGTTTGGCGTAGCTGTCGGCTCTCTTCTCGTCTATTTTGACTTCCTCATAATGGTCGCGTTGACTTCATTATTTGGTCCAAGCAAAGCTGTTGAAGAAAGCAACAGAATAATAACTGAAATGACGGGTTCTGTCGATGGGCTAGTTTTTGTTGCCGCAGCCCTAATTTCGGCGGGAATATGTGAAGAGTTCACTTTCAGAGGTTTTTTGCAAACCGCTATGAGTGGCAGGTTCCCGCCATGGATAGCTTTAATTATATCTGCTTTTGCATTCGGTTTTCTTCTCCACTTTGATCCGCAAGGAATCTACATAATCGCCGCGTTTCTTATAGGGCTGGTGTTGGGTCTCTTTTATTACTGGTCACGTTCCTATACCGTTTGTGCAACTGCCCACGCAACGCTTAATCTTATAATTTTGGCATTATCACTTCTTCAACGATAAATTTCTAGTCTCTATCTTCGTAATCTCAAGGCTTACATCCAACGCCCTTGGGCTGTCAGTTAACTCCCCGAGACTTACAATGTCCACCCCTGTTGACGCATACGCCACAACGTTTTCAGCTGTTATCCCCCCACTCGCCTCCAACAAAACCTTTCCTAAAAAACCAGCTTCCCTCAACTTTTCAATAGCCCTCTCAATTTGATTTGGCGAAAAATTATCTAGCATTATTATGTCTGCTCCAGCTTTCGCCGCTGCCAAAGCCTCCTCAATGTTTGAAACTTCAACCTCAACTTTCTTACTAAAGGACGCCTTTTCCTTAGCAGTTCTGATAGCCTTTTCAATGTCTCCGACTATTCTGATGTGGTTGTCTTTTATTAAAATCATGTCATCAAGGTGAAGCCTATGAGTGTCGCCTCCGCCCAGCAAAACCGCCTTTTTATCAAAGTACAATAGCCCAGGCGCTGTTTTTCGTGTACACGCAACTATTGTTTTGTATCCAGCCTTCTTAACCTTCTCAACAATTTTTCGTGTAGTTGTGGCTATGCCGCTCATTCTTGAAAGAATATTTAGCAATGTCCGCTCCACAGCCAATATGGTTCTAGCATCGCCGCAAATTTTCATCAACACCTGTTTTGGCTTTATTTGCTTTCCATCTGCAACTAGGGCTTCAAATTTTAAGCCTAAGCCTTCAAGAAGAATTCCAGCCTCTTCAATTCCTGCGGCAACACCCTTTTCTTTCGCAATTACTTCTGCTTCAGCGTTGCATCCCTCTGGCACTATTAGGGTTGAGGTTGTGTCCCCTTGCCCAAGGTCTTCAGCCAGCATTTGCCTGAGTTTTTCCTCCAAAATTTTTTTCGGCAAGAACATACTTCCAACTCTGAGCGTTGACTTAAAAGCATTTACCCTTTTAGCCTATTTCAACTTTTATTTGCCACTTCGAATATTATTTTAATGCTGTTTTCTAATCCGTCGTATTTTAAAATCTCGGCTTGAATTTGCTTAATTTTTTCCACGTTATCCGCCTTAAGAGTTTGCTCAACGGTTCTAAGTAGTTTGTTTAGGCTTAAATTTTCTTGTTGAATCACTTTTGCCACGCCAATTTTCCTGGCTTGAGCAGCGTTGTTTATCTGTTCTGTATGGTTTGGTGTAGGCACAAGAATCATTGGTTTGCCATAACACATGCACTGGGTTATTGTGCCATGCCCAGCACGGCTTATAACCAAGTCACAAGCCTTCAAATATTCAAAACGGTTTGGGACCCACTTGTAAATTGTTAAATTGCCATGGCGTATAGGCTTGGTGTCCGCGTTTGGATAACCCATTGATAGAATAATTTCATAATCCTTTGGAAATTTCATCAGAATTTTCCTTAAAATTCCTATAAAAAACGCCTTCTCCTTTATGCTACCGCTAATGGGAGCAAAAATGATAGGTTTATTCTGAGATAAATTCAGCTTTTTCCGAATTTCTTTCTCATCCGGCAGTTTTTCCGGGTGGACTGGTAAAATTGGTCCTATGAGGTGAGCTTGCTTCTGGTAGGCCTTTGGAATGTTTAGGTTGCCGACACAAACAGTGTATGGTCCGGGAAAATCAGGTATCAAAACAGCGTCACCACTGGTCCATATTTTTCCAATAAAGGTTAAGGCAGCGGTGTCTGCAAATCTCGCCAACCTTAAAAGGCGTTTTCTCCGTGGAATTATCGGTTGGAACTGATTTAAAATGCAAATTCTCGCTTTTCTAAGGATTTTTGCGGCGAGCATTGTGGAGGCACGAGAATCTGACACAACAATGTCTGGGTTGAAATTTTCAATGGCACGCAACTCAGCGTTTATCTGCTTCATTAAGGTGAAAGAGGCAAGGAACGGCCCTGGGTTTATGGCTGTATGCTTAAAATCTATTGTTCCATCTGGTTTCACTTGGAAGCCTATGGGCGGCGCCTTGAACAATGGGAATTTTTCCCGCTGGACATAGGGAATCCCTTCGCGGTATGTTGAAAACATCACTTGGACGTTTTGTTCTTGAAGCTTTTTAGCGATTGGTAGGCATCTTCCAACATGCCCAAGTCCTATGCCGCACGGGGCGAAGTAAACCCGCATGAACCTATTTCCCGCCGAGGGTTTTCCGCCTAACTTCACCTCTTGGCTTTTCTTCCTCAAAAATTATGGCTTGAAACTTGTAGACTCTGGTGCCTTTCATAAGCCAGCAGTCCGGAGGTAAACCCGCCTTTACACAACATTGGCACAAAAACTCTTCTTCATCCCAGTTCCATTCCACTGGGACTTGCGGCAAAAGAAGACCTTTATAAAAGCCTCTTTCAACAATTAGTCCATCCACGCCAACCTTAATTTTGGATGGATACTCCTTTGGCTTTTCAACCTCAACGAGTTGTGGCGGGGTTAATATGCTAACCTCGAAAATGACTTTGTTCAACTCGTCTAGGGAGAGGGGATAAAATCTTGGGTCTTGGGTTGCTGAGCTTATGGCGGATTCTATAACTGCTTGTGCCAGGGGTGTTGTTGGATAAGGAAGCCCTATGCATCCCCTCAGTTCTTTTTCTCCATCTTCAATGCTGTTTATTGTTACGAACACGCCGCATGGCTGCATCAATTTTTCCGGTATGCCTTCTGGAACACGGATTCGCTTTCTTGTTTTTAGGTATTCCTCTACGGCGTTGCGTGCAAGTCTAACAAGAATTTTTCCCTCTTCTAGGCTTAAATCGAAAGACAATTGCATCTATCCCCGGTTTTAATAGTTAGTTTGCTTTAGAATTTTATTGATTCCTCGCGGGTTCCATCCTTTGTTATTAAGAGGAAGTCTATACCGTCGCCGCTCATTATGTCTCTGCTTATGGCGGATTTTATCGCCCTTACGACGAGCTCCCTACCCTCCTCCATGCTTAAGCCCTCCCTATAGCTTTCCTCGAGAACACCCATGGCGATTTCTGTCCCTGAACCTACAACAGCGAATTTGTCGGGGATGACTGAACCTAAAACGTCTAACACATAAAGCGAGGCGCCTTCATCGTCTATTCCTCCGACAATTGTTTGAGTTATGAGCGGCGCCAGCCTATTGGCAAAAAGCAAATTTGACATAAGCTTAGCAGCCGACCTAACAGATATTGGTCTTCCAACATCCATGCTATACAAGTTTGCGTAAGCTTCAACTTCACGCACTAAAATTTGCATGTCTGAAACAAGTCCGGCACATGCGGCGCCTATGTGGTCTGTTATTTTGAAGACTTTTTTACCGCCTCTACTTACAACTAGATATCCATATGAGACTCGCTTTTCAGAGGCCAGAATGACGCCGTCTCTGCAAACTATGCCCACTGTTGTGGCGCCTGGAACCCATAGGTATTGGGGCATTTGCCCTTCTCTTTCCACGCCGTTTTCACCTTTCCACGTGATATGCGAGCACAACCTATTAAACTTAATGTCTTCTAAACCATGTAAAGCTAAATAGTCACAACACCATAGCAGTACTCAAAAGGCGAGAACATGATAAACTTGTATTCGAGGCTTTATGATAATTTATGGTTTGGCGCGGCATGCGACGACAAAAGCGTTTTCGCCACAGCCTTTGCACCAAGCAAAGAAACGGTTCTGCGCAGTTTGTTGAAAAGCATTCCATTTAATATCCCCTTTCAATATTCTGAAGAAGATGTATTCTTAGCTGAGCAGGTTGCCGCCACATTAAGAGCCATTTATTATGGCATTGACGTGGACAATAAGTTTTCCTTAAACATGGAATTCTTATCTAACTATATGCAGAAGGTTCTAGGGGCTACGGCTCGGATTCCAGTAGGCTATGTGACCTCTTATGGAGCGGTTGCAAAGGCTGTTGGTGGAAGTCCAAGGGCTGTTGGGCGGGTCATGGCTTCAAACCCATTTCCACTGCTTATACCGTGCCATAGAGTTGTGTCCTCAGACTATTCTTTGGGCGGATACGGCGGAGGCTTAAAAGTTAAGCTGGAAATATTAAGCCGTGAAAAGAGAGGTTACGGCAAAGAGCGGGAAATATCAGTGGACAAGAGAAAACTGAAAATTTTCCCTGT
>JAWAZO010000001.1:0-59756 GCA_038817565.1 Bathyarchaeia archaeon | reverse complement strand
TCAACTGTTATTCTTTCAAAGTTTTCTTCTAATTTGGCACTTTCTCTATAATAGAACATGTTCACCATGCCTGCGGAAGCGAGCGCGGCGCCTAATTGTTTGAGGTCTTCAAGTGATGGGTTTTTTAAGCCTTTAATTATTGGGATTTTGTCTTCCAAGATTTTGCCTAAAAATATTCCGAGGGCTCCGTAATCAACCTCATTTTCTAGAGGAGCCTTCACTTCGGCGACAACTTTTGGCATGCGGTTTTCGGTTTTATGCATTCCGCAGTCTGGTGTTTTGCCGATGATGGCTGCCGCCAGAGCGCTTGGGCCTCCTTCCCTGTTTGTCCAAGCTCCTAAAATAGAGTTGGCGTAAACAACGGCTGATGATTCAGCCCATGCTAAGTGAGAGCCTTTCCTTGGCTCTCTAATGTAGTAGGGTGTGCATGTGAAGGATTTTTGGAAGCCAAGCTTATCAAAAATTTCGCAGAGCTTCAATTGCATCTCAACAAGACTTTTCGGCAGTCTCGTTGCTAAGTATTGTTGGTCCAAACTTTTGGGGTTAAGGGTTGACTCAACACTGACTCTTTCATTTGCGTTCGCCAAAGCCTCTAGGAAATCTGTAGGTGCCTCGCCGAGGGTTTTATATGAAACTCCTGAAACGTGGGCTGAGTCTATGGGTATAAGCCTAGAAGCATCAAAAAGCTCTCCAAGTTTGACAAGTATTTTCATGCAGATTTGCTTCGCCCAGCCGAATTCGCCATCGTAAATGCGCTCTTCCTCCTTGGTTAAATACGTGCCTTCAACCCTCCACTGATCTTAGAATTTTAACAGTTCCTTTGTAAGCGTCAACTTCAATTAGGTCGCCACTCTTAATCTTGTCTATGTCTATTTTGTCTACCATTGGGATATTCGCGATAACCGCGCCAACAACTATGACTGGGTCAGCCTTTTGGTTTATTATGGCTTTTGGCGCTAAACCCTTTTTCGCCAGCGAATATAAAACGTAGCTGCCGACGGTTGAACCATGTCCATGGGGGAAGCATAAAACCCTATCCTTTATGGATTCGCCGTATAAGTCATGCCTCTTTTCAATGATCTTTCCAGTTTCCGGGTCGACATCTCCAAGGAAGCTTATGGGCATTGTGGAGACAAGTGCCTCCGCTTTGCAGTATCCTTCGATTACTCCGCGCCCCCGCAAAATTTTGCACTTAGCCATTTTAAGCCCTTTCAATAGGATATTTTGGCTGATGATGGAATTTCGCCGAGAATTTTTGAGGCTGCCTCAGCCACTCTTTCACGGTTTCCTTCATCCGTGTAAACCCTTAAAATGTTTATGAAACCTTTTAAGACTTCGAATATTCCGGAAATTTCGCTAAGCCTCTTAAACTCTTTTTTGCCGTCACGGGTTTTTCCAAAAACCGGAATTTCCATAGGCTCCATAAACATGGAATGGTGATATGGAACAGAAGGCACTGTTGGCACATCAATAATTATGGCTTCAGGGTCGACTTTGGCATCTTTGGCGATCTTGTTTCTTATCTGGTTGCGGAACTCTTCGGCGCTAAAAATGTTTGAAACAGTTTTGTCCTTGACATAAAATGTCTGCTCGTAGGCGCATTTCAACATTCTCCGCCTCTCAAGATTCCTTATAATTGGGCTGGATTCCTTGCAGTTCTTGAGCATAGTCCAAACTGTGTAGTCGTCCATTGCCAAATATTCCTCTGGCGTCTTAAAAGTAGACAAGCCCAACTCTTCGTCTGCCTTTTCAAGGGCTTTTGCCAACATTATCTGGGCTGCCCTCCCAACACGGTGGAAGTATATGCTTTTGAAGGATTCTATTCGAGCTATTATGAAGGATTCAAGGGTTGAAAGTGCCCCAATATCGACAGCTAAGTTTCCATCCAAAACGTCAAAAGTATGGATTAGACGGAAAACATCCACGAAACCGTACTCGGCGCCTGTGTGATAGGTGTCTCTAACAACGAAATCTAACTTGTCAACATCTATGGAACTCCTTATTATCTGGTTTAGGAAGGCTTTCCCTCGTATAGAAAAGGAGCCAACAGCAAGCTCGGCTATATCTTCGGCTTCATATCCAAAACTGGCAAGCAAATCCTTTAGCTCACTGTGCTTGATTATCCATGCAGTCATGTCCTCATGGGTTTTGTTAAGCTTCTTCGTCAACAAATGTTCAAAAACATGGGAAAAGGGACCATGCCCAACATCGTGAAGCAAACCGGCAATCCGCACCGCTTCAGCCTCTTCCTCGCTTATCAACTGGGAAATGTTTGGGTTTTCAACCACCCTGCCAGCCAAGTACATGACGCCTATGGAATGTTCAAAGCGCGTGTGATTGGCTCCGGGATAAACATATTCGGCGCCAGCCAGCTGCCTTAGCCTGCGGAGCCTTTGAACTGGATAAGAGTCAATGATTTCCTTCTCTTCCTCTGTTATGTAAACGTATCCATGCACAGGATCTTTTATTTCACCCCAATAGCTTCTCAGCATTGCACATTCTCCGTCGACCGTGACTTAACAATTATTAATGCAAACTCCTCTTATAATGTCTAATGCCGACTGAGGGACAGAACATTGAAAAAACTAGGATTCTTCATATGCGTAGAAGGCCTAGATGGCTGCGGAAAAACAACTCAAGCCAAAATTCTCGTGAGAAAGCTGAGGAAGATTGGTTATGACGCGGTTTACACGGCTGAACCCAGCCGTGGAAAAATTGGAAAATTTATAAAGAGGTACTGCCTCCATGGCGGCAAACGAGTCTCCAGCATAGTTGAAGCGTTACTTTTCGCTGCTGACCGCTACGAACACGTGGAAACTGAAATAATTCCAGCCTTAAGAGATGGAAAAATAGTGGTTTCCGACCGCTACCTCTATTCTTCCTTGGCATATCAAGGGGCGGTGGGGCTAAACCTAGACTGGATTAGAAAGATAAATGAGCATGCAATACCGCCTAATTTGGCAATTTTTATAGATGTGGAACCAGACACTGTTATCAAGAGGCTGAAATCAAAAAGATCCGTCATGGAAAATCTTGAAACCCAACGTAAAGTTCGGGAAGTCTATATGAAATTTGTTGAAAACGGCGAGCTTGTCAAGGTAAATGGAAATAAATCAAAGGGGGAAGTTGCTAGGGAAATTTTATTAACTGTTTTAGATCGCTTAAAGGGCTGCTAAACAGCCTTCAAAACTTTTCTCGGAAAGAGCTTGTTAACCCTCTCAATTATCAGGTTTATGAGATCTTCTGGTGGTAGATGTCTCGGTCCCCTTTCATGAAAAATGAGCACTTCTATAGAACCCGGGTTAAATATTAGGCGGAGCATGTAGTAGTCAAACTTTAAAGGAAACTTCCTTCCACCATGCTCCTTGTAATATCGCACGGCACAGAAAAGGTCCATTATCCTGAGTGAAGCTTTTTGGATTTCTCCTAAAACCTTCCACGCCTCTTCCGAGTCTATGTAGTTGAATGTGTCGCCATCAGCTATTCCAAACTCAAAGATAACCGTACAGTCGAAGGTAGAGGGACTTGTTACATCTTCTAGGCGTAAGTTTTCGCTGTTAAGTCTCTTTAAACATTGAACCAAGGCTTTTTGAATCGTTTTACTTGAAACCGTTGCAGCGAAGCGCGTAATCTTCTGCACACTTATTGGAAAATTTTCGTAAAAGCCAAGCATCCCTATCCCTTCCCTAAAGTTTTAAAGTTAGATTCTTTTGGCTTTCCTCACTTTTTCTAGATTTTCTAAAAGTCCAGAAAGTGCTGAGCCAAGCTTCTGAAGCTCCTCAACATCTGTTTCACGCTGCATCTTCTCCTGAATCTCCTGTATTTTCGCCAACAAAGTGGCCTCAAGGGTTTCAAGGCTTAGGGCGCTGGTCACCTTCACCAATTCCGTTTCTTCTTTGACAACGATCACTTTTTTCTCGCATCTTGCACACCACAGTTCGCCACTTTTAAGCCGGAACAATGGGGAGGCACAGACAGGACAAGCCAATTCTGTTAGGGTTTGGCCTTGGCGAAGAAGATCAGCCATACGTTTAATATATTGCTCCTCAGTTGCTTTTTCGTTCATTTCCTCTTTATTTTGCGGCATTTCTCACGCCTCTGAAATAGATAGGCATAAAAGCCTATATAACTTGATTATCTGAAATTTGATGTGGTGACTGGCATGGTTAGGAAGAAGAAGCTTGAGGAATATGAGGAGAGGATTAAGCAAGCTATGGCTGTGCTTGCCGAGGTTTCAGAAGACACGACAACTCCACGTAACATTAGGAGGGCGGCTAAGGACTCAATGGACGCCTTACAAACAACGGAGTTTACACCAGCTGTTAGGGCTTCAAACGCCATATCCATATTGGATGAGATTTTACAGGACCCGAACATGCCGCCCTACACCCGTGTGAAGCTCTGGAATGTCATGAGTATACTTGAAGCCATAAAAGATTAGGAAATTAAGCTAAAAAGCCTTATGAGGTAACGTCTCATGAAGGTTTTCCATTACAGTGAGGTTAAGGCGGAGGAAGCCCAAGAAGAAGGAGCCGCAAAGTTGAAAGTTAGATGGCTTATTACACGGGAGGTTGGGGCTCCAAATTTCGTAATGAGGCTTTTTGAAATGGAACCTGGAGGACACAGCCCACTACACACTCACCCGTGGGAGCATGAAGTCTTCATTTTAGAAGGGGGAGGAATTGTTGTCGGCGCTGGTGGGGAGAGGAGGTTTAAGCCAGGTGATGTAATTTTTATTCCGCCAAACGAGAGACATCAGTTTATAAACGACGGAAAAGAAACTGTGAAGTTCCTTTGTCTTGTTCCCCACCACGACAAGTCTAAATAATGCTCTGGATTTTGTCTCAGTAGTTGTTGCTGTTAGGGATTCGCTAAAAATATATGCTTGTTGTTACATCTAGTTTTGGGCTTCAAAGAGGTATAAAGCGTTGAAATACGATGTAATAATCGTCGGTGCTGGTCCAGCTGGAATATTTTCAGCCCTTGAAATGATTGGAAAAGCAGATCTCAACATATTAATGCTTGACAAGGGTCCGGATTTAGAGCGAAGGAAATGTCCAGCGAGCAGGGGTTTTGGATGTGTGAACTGTGAACCATGCGGGCTTTTATGCGGGTGGGGTGGAGCTGGTGCCTTCAGTGATGGCAAACTAACTATATCTACAGAGGTTGGCGGTTGGCTAAACCAATACGTTTCAGAAAGGGAGCTGACAGAATTAATAAAATATGTGGATAGCGTTTACATAAGGTTCGGTGCTCCAAACCGTGTTTATGGCGAAGACATAGAAAAAGTTGAGGAAATTGAAAAAAGGGCGTCATTAGCTGGGCTAAAACTTGTCCATCAGAAGATTAGACACATGGGAACTGAACGTTGCGCCCAAACACTGCGGAAAATGCGTCAAGAACTCAACGGAAAAATTGACATCAAAATGGGAAAAGACGTTAAGGGGCTTATAGTGAAAAATGGTGTTGTCGAAGGCGTTGAAACGGTTGATGGAGAAAAGTTCTTTGGGAAATATGTTATTGTGGCGCCCGGAAGGGGTGGAGCGGAATGGCTTCAAACAGAAGCCCAAGCGTTAGGCTTAAAAACACTTAACAACCCTGTTGACGTCGGCGTCAGAGTTGAAGTTTTAGCAGCGGTTATGGAAGAGTTAACAAACATCCTCTATGAACCAAAATTCGTTTACTATTCAAAGTTTTTCGACGATCAAGTTAGAACTTTCTGTGTAGCCCCCTACGGCGAGGTCATATCCGAATCGTACAATGGTGTATTAACTGTTAATGGACAGAGTTATGCTGAGCGGAAGACTGAAAACACAAACTTCGCCATCCTTGTCAGCACATCTTTCACGGAGCCTTTCAAAGAGCCAATAGCTTATGGAAAATATTTGGCGAGGCTTTCAAATCTCCTCAGCGGAGGTATACTTATACAGCGGTTAGGCGACTTGGAAGCTGGAAGACGCTCAACCCCTGAAAGAATTGCAAGAAGCGTTGTAACACCAACGTTGAAGAACGCCACACCCGGCGACTTAAGCTTTGTTCTTCCATACCGTTATCTGGCAGACATAAGGGAAATGCTTGAGGCGCTTGACAAGATAGCCCCAGGAATAAACTCAAGAGACACGTTGCTATACGGTGTTGAAGTGAAATTCTACTCTTCAAGATTGGAGTTAAGCAGCACCCTTGAAACAAAAATAAGGAACCTCTTTACAATAGGTGACGGTGCTGGGGTAACTAGAGGCCTAATACAAGCATCAGCGTCGGGTGTTATTGTTGCAAGGGAAATCCTTAGACGGGAAAAACAGAAGGTTAGGGGAAATGTCAATAGTTAAGGAGTTGAATTGCTCCTATTGTGGTGCACCCATCTCCTTTAAACCTGGCGAAATTATAGCCACGTGTAGATATTGTGGTTATACCGTGGTAATTGAAACAGGAAAAGCCTTCAACTTTGAGCATTCAATGTTGCTGAACAGATATAACTTAATGCAAATAGAAGAGCTTGTCAGAGAATGGATGGGTTCCGGGTTCCTTAAACCAGCAGATTTAGCCAGAAAATCAAAGATAACCGAGAAAACATTAATGTATCTTCCTTTTTGGATCATAACAGTGGAAGCTGAAAGCGTTTACAAAGGCATTTTCGAAAGGATAAGCCCACCTCTAGTAAAGGAGGGCAGAATTGTCAAAAAGTATGACTGGCTTGTCCTTGCAAGAAAAGCCACGCAATTTCCAACAAGAGAATATGACGTGCCGTTGGAGGGTAAAATCCCATACGATTTTAGGAAAATTGAGGATTTCGCCAAGGTTTTAAACAGTGAAATTGACAGAGACGAGGCTGTTGAAATAGCGAAGCAGCAAATTCTGGAACACCATAACTATTTGGCACAGCAGGATGTTGACAAAATCATTGAAATGAAAAGCGAGATAAAAGTTGGTCAATCAGTTTATCTTCACGCGCCAATATGGTTCGTAAAATATGAGTACAAGGGCGAAAGCTACAGCCTGTGGCTGGACGGGGCAACAGGAACAGTTATTAAGGGAGATATACCAACGGCTAAATTTGGGATATTTTAGTTTTAAGCCAAAAGCATGCTTTCTAAACATTTTTTATCCACATATTTAACATGAATAATGTCTAGAGGTTTGAAACAAAATGGGCGGCGAGATTATTGGAAAGGGAACATGGTACGACAAAATGGCTTTAAAAATAATTGAAAGAGAGCGGAAGCTCGGCAGAAGCTTGGACATGATAAGAACCGAAATGGGGCTGGGAGCATCCGGTTTCCCACATATTGGAAGTTTAGGCGATGCCGCCCGCGCCTACGCTGTCACATTAGCCTTAAGAGAGCAAGGCTACCATTCAGAACTCATAGCCTTCTGCGACGACAAAGATGGCCTTCGCAAAGTCCCAGCAGGGCTACCTAAAACTTTAGAGAAATATTTGGGTTTTCCCGTCACAGACATTCCGGATCCATTTAAGTGTCACGACAGTTATGGCAGACACATGAGCCATCTTTTACTTGAAGCCTTAGACAGCTGCAACATAGAATACCATTACATATCAGCCAAAGACGCTTACAAAAATGGCTTACTAAGCAATGAAATTCGAACTCTACTTCTAGACGCCAAAAAAGTTGGGGAAATAGTCAAGGAAGAGGTTGGTCAAGAAAGATATATGGAGGTCTTGCCATACTTCCCAGTTTGCGGAAACTGTGGGAGAATATACACTACAAAAGCGCTGGAATATCTTCCAAAGGAGGACAAAGTACTCTACATCTGCGAGGGTATGGAGGTTAAGGGCAGGTGGATTGAAGGTTGCGGGTACAAGGGTGAAGCCGACATCACAAAGGGAGAAGGAAAACTTAGCTGGAAAGGCGAATTTGCGGCGAGGTGGAAGGCCCTTGACATAAGATTTGAAGCTTATGGCAAGGATATTGCCGACTCGGTTCGCGTAAATGATAGAATATGCCGTGAAGTGTTAAATTATGAACCACCAGCTCACGCAAAATATGAAATGTTCCTTGACAAAAGCGGAAGAAAAATTTCAAAGTCAACAGGTAACGTCTTTACACCGCAAGTTTGGTTTAGATACGGTTCACCCCAATCGCTTATGCTGCTTATGCTTAAGAGGTTCGTTGGAACCCGTACCTTGGACGTGACAGATATACCATTATACATGAATGAAATGGACTATTTAGAGGATTTGTACTTTGGAAAGAAGACAATTCCAGACAAAAAGGAGCTGGCAAAGCTTAAGGGCTTATATGAATATTGTTGGGTTTTAAAACCGCCTAAACAGCCAAGCGTGCATGTTCCATACAACATGCTGACTTTTCTGGCTAAAATTGCGCCGAAGGGCAAAGAAATAGAGTTCATAACTGAAAAGCTCCAGAACTACGGCTATTTGCAAAAAGGACAACAACCAGACCAAGACCTTAAAAAGCGAATAGAATACGCCCTTAATTGGGCTAAGGACTTTGAAGAAATAAAAGAAACAGCGATAACTCTAAAAACAGAAGAGAAAAACGCCATAAAAGAACTAGTTGAAACTTTAAAAATAGAGGCGGAGGCGGAAAAAATACAAAACGCCATATTTAACATTGCCAAAAAACACGGCATACCACCACCAGAATTTTTCAAAACCCTATACACGATACTTATAGGAGCACCACAAGGACCTAGGCTGGGACCCTACATAACCGCCATGGGCAAACAAAACGTAATAGAAGCCCTACAAAGGGCGCTAAACCAAAGTTAAAAGCTCTTTCAAGCATTTCTTTTCTGTAGGTCCCACATAACGGGTTTATGGTTTTCCATTTCCCATGGAAGTTACATATCTTTCCACTGGTTTTGCAAAGTTTGGTGGCCGAACTATTTGAAATGCTCATTCTTCTTTGACCACTATGCTTTTAACCTCTTTGGCCCATGGGAATGAGTAAGCGTCCTCTCTGAACCACTCGGCTAACTCGCGTTTTATCGTTTCGTTGTTGCTTTCGGCGCTTTCTTCTACAAGCTCAACAGTTATGACTGCTATTTTTCGTTTCATTCACTTACCCCTATCATTTATGTATTCTGCGGAGCCTACATGGTTAAAAAGCATACTTTTAAAGTTTTCTTTCTTATTCTGATATTATCGCAAGCGCAAAAGTGGCGCGACACTTGCACATTATTTTTGACGTGAGTGCTGTCTCTTTTCGAGGTTTTCGACCACCTTTTCCCAGTCTATTTTGAACATTACAGCCAGCACTATTATCAGTAGGATTATTGCCAAAGTCATGCTTATTATGGCGGTTATTAAGTCGCTTTCTATCCCAAATATTTCCTCGATTATTGTTATGGCGTAGCGGGAGCTGTAAGCTATTATTAGGCTCATGCAAATTTTTCCAATCACCGCCGGGATAAACGCTTTTAGTAGGCTGTAATGCATCATGCCCAGCGGTATAAACAGCAAGTCGTCCGGTAACGGGGTTAATGCGAAAAGGAATATGGCGATGGGGCCGTATCTTCCGAAAATTTTTACTAATGCTTCCATTTGGCGTTTGCGTTTATCACTTATCATTTTTCTCCCGCCCAATCCAAGGAGGTAGCTGGTAAACTCTCCTATGGCTGAACCGGCCCCGGAAGCCAAAGAAATTAGTATTGGGTCGAAGAAGGGAGCTAAGGTAAATATGACCACAGTGTAGGGTATTGGAAAGAATATTGACATTGAGCCGATTAGGCTTATTAGAAAGATGCCAAAGTAACCGTACTGCACGGAGAGGTTTCTCATCCACTCCGCGAGTTGTTGGAATATATCCGCTATCGACAAGCCCCAACCTCCCTTCTTCTTAAGATATCCAACTTTAAAGAACTTTTTATAGGCTAGCAACGGATGCATCAAACTTAAATTTGCCTATAATAGAATAGGGATTTCAATTTGAAGGAGGCTTAATGTTTGGTGTCTGAGAAGGCTCTTATATGGATTGCCAGAGACCTCTCAAAGTGCAGTGGATGCAGGAAATGCGAAATAGCGTGTTCGCTTTTCCATGAGAAGCGCATATGGCCAGAGGCCTCCCGCATAAGGGTTTTCATGCTCGCCCCAGGCATTGAGTTTCCCCATTTCTGTGCTCAATGTGAGGATTACCCATGTGTTCAAGCTTGCTCAGTTAACGCCCTATCAGTGAGTAAGGAAACAGGCGCTGTTATTGTAGATTCTAATGCATGTGTTGGTTGTGGAAAGTGTATTGAGGCTTGTCCAGGGAGGATTCCGCATATGCATCCAACTGAAAACAAGATTTTAATCTGCGACTTGTGCGGTGGCGATCCGCAATGCGTAAAAGTCTGTCAAGAGGGACTTTGGAATGTTCTGCGGGTTGTGCCTAGGGGGAACTATTCCTACAAGCTTTATGCTAGAACCCCAGAGGAAGTTGCTCGGGATCTGGCTGTTAAAATTTTCGGGGAGGATGGGGAGCGGTACATATGATTAAGGGTTATGCTGGAAAGTTTCTCGAGGTTGACCTTTCCGCTAAGAGCTTTAAAGAAGTGAAGTTCAGCGACGAGGTTTTAAGGGACTATGTTGGCGGTAGAGGTTTGGCCTCAAAAATTCTCTGGGATAGACTTGGAGGCAAATGGGAAACCATAGACCCCCTCGGGCCGGAAAACATGCTTCTATTCCTTACCGGACCGCTTACAGGTTTTTTCCCAGGCGGGAGGATTTGTGTTTCTGGCAAGTCTCCGCAGAGCAACGGTGTTGTTGGCTCAACTGTTGCCGGGGAGTTTGGGGTGGAATTGAAGTGTGCTGGATATGATGGCATCATAGTGACCGGTGAAGCCGATAAGCCATGCTATATTTTCATTAAGGATTCTGATGTTGAAATTCGTGATGCCTGTCACGTTTGGGGTTTAGATGCGAAACAAACAGTTTCTGTTCTAACTAGGGAATGTAGGGGGCTTTTGAAGGCTCGTTATCCACAGAAGGGTGAATGGCGAGAGCCAGCAATCCTTTATATTGGTCCTGCTGGAGAGAACAAGGTTCGAACGGCTGTTGTTGCGGCCAAATGGTCTCATGCTGCTGGTTATGGTGGTTATGGTGCTGTTATGGGCGCTAAAAAGCTTAAGGCCATAGCTGTCAAAGGCACGGGGCCTCTTCCAGAGGTTGCCGACATGGAGGGTGTGAAGGCGCTTATGCAGAAGGTTTGCGACAATGCCTATGAGAATGAGCTTTGGAGGCGTTGGGGAACCGGTTCAGCCGGCTATGAGGTTGGGGCGAAGACAAGCTCTGAGCCTGTTCGGAACTGGCAGGAGGAGTGGCATGATGAGAAAAGCTTTGGAGTGAACGAGTTTGAAAACAGGGTTTGGGTGAAACATTATTGGGGAGATTTTGGCTGTCCAACAACATGCCTAAAATTGGCTGTTGTGAGGTCAGGGAAATTTAAGGGCGCAATAACCGACAACCCCGACTACGAGTTGCAAGCCTATGTCGGTACAAACTTGGGCATATTCACTCCAGAAGAAAATGTTTACACGGCTTCCCTTGTCGACGACTTGGGGCTATGTGGCATACAAACAGGCAATGTTTTGGGCTTTGCAGCGGAGCTTTTCCAAAGGGGGATATTAACAAAAAAAGATTTGGACGGCATAGAACCAAAGTGGGGTGACACTGAGGCTTTTGCCGCCCTAACCAAGAAAATTGCTTATAGAGAGGGCATAGGCAACATCCTTGCCGAAGGCACATATCGTGCAGCCCTAAAAATTGGCGCAATGAAGGGCGTTGACGTTATGCCATACGCTGTGCAGGTTAAGGGTATAGGTGTGGGCGCCCATGGAATCCGAAGCGAGAAGGATTATCCTGAAATATACTCTTATGCTTGTTCTGTTCAATGCGGGGATCACACTTCCACAGCCTGCATGCCGCTGGACGATTTTAGAAGCGAACTTATGATGGCTTTCCATGATTCAGGCGTTTACTGTTACTTTAACGTTTTTGGATTGCCTCGAACCTTAGTTTTCGACTTTTATAAGGCTGTGACAGGCGTAGAACTGACAAAGGAAGATTGGGTTGCCACAAAAGCCATGAAAATAATACAGTTGCAGAGGGCAATGCTCCTCCTGGGCGGACCAGACCTAAAATGGAACCCGGAAATCCACGATGACAATCCACCCCGCTTCTATGAACCGCTGCCATCAGGACCATATAAGGGCAAAACGGTTGAGAAGACTCGTGTGGATGAGGAGAAACGCAGGTACTATGAGCTTGTAGGTTGGGATGAAAAGGGCATTCCAAAATCTGAAACCCTTAGAAGGCTTGGGTTAGATGATGTTGACAAAGCCTTGAAGAAGCTTCGCTGAAACCAACATTTTGGCGCTTTAACAAAGCCATAAGCACTAGCCCTTCTAGTTTTCTGGCTGTTGCGGCACTACACGGATAATCCTTGTTGGCGTAACTATTATGGAGACCTTCCTATCCTTTTCCCCAAAGGGTACATTTTCAACCACTTGCATGTCGTGAACTGTTGTGGCTACCGGTATTTCTCCAAACATTTTTTCTAAGACTTCTATTTCAGTGTCTCCATATCCGTGTCCCTTTCCAAGCCTATGTCCTTGCAGGTCAACAGCCACTGAACCCTCAACGATTAGGTCTGGTTTTGGAAAGTCTCTGGTTTGAACTCCAAATCTAAAGGCGCCCTTTATCGTTGAGGCGAAGCGCTCCTTTCCCCGCGTTTTTTCCGGGCTTATTAATATGAAGCCCTTCTTAAGCCTAGGCGAAGCCACTATGAGAGTTTTTCCATCTTTTAGGGCGTTTTCCCTCACTCTACGCTGTGGCGAGTCTGGATTAACAAAAATTACTTTTGCCCTTTTCCACTCCTCAAGCTGGCGGAGTTTATCTGCGGCAGCTTCAGCCCCAACAAAGTTTGGGATTCTGCCCCAGCATGGAAGTGGAAATGTTGCCACTCCACACTTTTCCATTTCACGCCAGATTTTCTCTCGGAGCCTCTGCTTTTCTTTTGCGATTCTTGACATTTAAATGAAAATAAGGGATGTTGGCGGCTTTAAGGGTTTTAGATTATTCCTAGTTTTTTGCCGCCTTCTTTGAAGGCTTCGGCTGCTCTGTCAAGCTGTTCTGTTGTGTGTTTTGCACATACTTGGACGCGAATTCTGGCTTTATCCCTAGCAACCATAGGATAAAAGATTGGCAGTACAAATATGCCCTTAGTCCACAAGTAGTCCGCCAAATCCCTCGCAGCCTTGCTCTTCCCGCACATGACTGGAATTATTGGAGTCTCCGTATTACCAGTGTCAAAGCCAGCATCTTGCAGTGCATCCAGCAGGTGGTTTCTGTTCTCCCAAACCCGGCGGACATGTTCCGGCTCTGTTTCGAGGACGTCTATTGCGGCTATGCAGGCGGCTGCAACTCCAGGCGGGACGGCGCCGCTGAGCAGCCAGCTTCTAGCCTTGTTGTAGGCAAAGTTTCGGAGTTCTTCGCTGCCTGTAATGTGCCCGCCTATAACGCCGAAAGCCTTTGAGAAGGTGCCCATCTCAACATGCACCTCGTCCCTTCTTAGTCCATAATGGCTTACTATTCCACGTCCACCCTCGCCTAAAACGCCTTCGCCATGAGCGTCATCCACATAAACGCCAGCTCCATGTTCCTTTGCAATTTTAACTATTTCCGGTAATGGCGCTGTATCGCCATCCATGCTGAAAACTCCATCGGTTATTATCCATATATGGTTGTAGGGCGGATCATGTTTTTCAGCTTCCTCCATAACGCGGGCTAAATCTTCGACGTCCTTGTGCTTGTATATGGCTCTGTCCGCACGGCTTAGCCTACAACCGTCAATTATCGAACCGTGATTAAGCTCGTCGGAAACTATTAGGTCGCCTTTATCAGCGAGTTGTGGTATGAGCCCCTCATTAACCATAAAGCCTGTTTGAAATGTAAGCGATGCTGGAGCCCTCTTGAACTTTGCTAGTCGTCTGTCCAACTCCTCATGAAGTATCATGTTTCCAGCAATGGACCTGTCGCTTCCAGCTCCGGCGCCGTATTTGCGGGTTGCCTCTATCATGGCGTTGACAACTTTCGGGTGGGTTGCAAGGTTTAGGTAGTTGTTGGCGCAAAGCATCAACACCTCTTTCCCATTAACTATGCATATGGGCTCACTAGCGGACTCCAAAACTTTAAGTTCCCAGTTTAGGTTCTCCCTAACCAAACGCTCATATTCTTCAGCCAAATAACGTGTAGGATGCCTCTCAACCATGCCTTTCACCCTCAAATAGTGTGAAATTTTAGGGCTTTTAACGCTTCCTATAAAAATGTGGCTGAAAGAAACGTTTAAAGTCGTCCCTCGGCGAAACGCCTAGAAAGCTTCTCAATCATGTCACGGGTCATAGAAGCCAAATCATATTTTGGATTCCAGCCCCAATCCTCACGGGCTGCAGTGTCATCTATGGACATAGGCCAAGAGTCAGCAATCTTCTGCCTGAAATCCGGCTTGTACTCGCAGATAAAATCTGGAATATACTTCTTAATTTCCGCCACAAGCTCGGCGGGAGAAAAGCTCATAGCCGCCACATTATAGCTTGTGCGGCACCTAATCCGCGAGGCGTCAGCTTCCATCAAGGTTATAGCTGCGCTTATACAGTCGGGCATATACATCATGGGCAAGACTGTGTCAGCCCTCAAAAAGCACGTGTAACGCTTACGCCTAACAGCCTCATAAAAAATTTCCACAGCATAGTCTGTTGTACCCCCACCAGGGGGAGTTTCACTGCTTATTATGCCTGGGTAGCGGACGCTTCGAATGTCAACGCCATAGCGGAGAAAATAATAATTGCAGAGTAATTCACCAGCAACCTTCGTCACACCATACATTGTTCGCGGAATCAAAACAGTGTTTTGAGGAGTTTTGACGCGGGGTGCCTCTGGACCGAAGACTGCTATGGAACTCGGCCAGAAAACCCTTAGGCCGTATTGCCTTGCTATCTCCAGCACGTTATATAGGCTTCCCATGTTAATGTTCCATGCATTTTGTGGGTTCTCTTCCCCAACGGCTGAGAGAACAGCGGCCAAATGATAAATTGTGTCAACATCATATTCTTTGACGATTTTTTCAATACCCTCTCTTTTGGTAGCGTCTAAAAACTCAAAAGGACCCGATTTTAGTAGTGCTTCGCTGGGTTTTCTTCTGTGCCCAGCGGCAACAACATTTTCTCTGCCATATCTGGCTCGTAACTCCATTGTCAATTCGGAGCCAATTTGACCCGTAGCCCCCGTGACAAGAATTTTCTTTGAGTGCTTTCTGTACATTTAGAAACCCCGAGCTTGCAGAAATGGGCTTTAAAGATTTAAGATATATAAGAGCTTCCAAAGAAAAACGCCAATATAATTGTTGAAGTACGCTATTCGAGTACTTGTGCCCGTTTAAACGAGTACCATGCTATGGCAAATAGCCCAAGAATGTAGGCGAAGGCCACAAGCAAAGATCTCAAAAGCACAAACCATAATGGTTCTCTAAAAAGTTCTGTGAATGGGCTTCCTGGCATAAAGCTGAATTTCAGGTAGGCTACCTCCGCTGATGGGTAAAGCATGTAGTTTATTATGTTAGCGGCTATATTGTCGGTTCCTGTTGATATGCCTCTCATTATTGTTTCGTCAGCTTTGAGAAATCCTGCGGCGCCACTTCCGGGAAGATAGTTTAGAATCCATGCTTGGTCTGTGAAGGCTGAAATTATTGAGGAGCTTATGGTTAAAGCCATGTATATGCCGAAGGTTCCGAGGGCGGCTAGTAAAGAGCTTTTTGAAAGGGTTCCTATGAATATAACCATGGCAATCCATACAAAAGTGCTGATTAATGCGCCTAGCAGTGAGAGGGGCAGAAGGTGGAGGTTGTTTTGAGGACCGTAAACTATCCATCCACCAACAGCCATGTAAACTAGGAGGCTTGCATAAGCAGCAAAAAGAGTTACGAATGCCGCTAAAAGTTTGCCAGTAAAAATCATGGTTCTCGAAACAGGCTTTGTTAAAAGCGGGACAATTGAGCCGCTTTCAAATTCGCCTGAAATGCTGTTCATGGCTATAGCTACTGCAAAGAGAAATATGCCCATGCCACCTATTCCAACCCCTGTGCTGATTACGTAGTCGGGGTTCTGTGGAAGATATTCACCGCCAACAACATTGCGAATGACTACTGGCAAAATCAAGGATAAAGTGGCGAGAGTAAGAGCGAGAACCATTACACCTATGAACTTCTTTTTCCGAATATTCCAAAGCAGCTCATATTTCACAATCGCCCAGAAGCGGGTTATCCAACCACTCTGCGCCTTTGCCTTCATCACTTTTTGCCTCCAGATTCTGTAATAAGCTGCATGAAAACTTCCTCGAGAGTCCGTCCCCTAAGATTCATAGAAACTATTACGCCGCCAGCCCTTGTTATTTCTTGAGAAATCTGCGGTCTAACATCGTCTTGGGTTTTCAACTCTATCACCAGCGTTTTGCCCTCCTGCATAACATTAGACACGAACGGCAACTTCCCCAACACGTAGGCAATAGAGTCTAAGGGCTTTGCCAATTCCACCACAAGTGTGGCGGCTCCAGATATTTTATTGTAAATGTTTTGAAGAGCGTCTGAGGCTAAGGCAACACCCTTATGAATTATCGTTACGTGTGTGCAGACCTGCTCCACTTCAAAAAGTAGATGCGAGGAAAGGAAAACAGTTCTGCCCTCCTTAGCTATGTTTTTCACAAGTTCTCTAACTTCAACCATTCCAACAGGGTCCAAGCCGAGGCTTGGCTCATCTAAAATAACCAGTTCAGGGTCGTTTAACAAGGCTTGGGCTATGCCCAAACGCTGCTGCATCCCCTTACTGTATTTTCCAATAAGGTCTTTTTCCCTACCCTTAAGCCCAACCATCTCCAGAAGCTTTGGTATCTGCTCCCTCCGCTGCTGCTCAGACATCCCATACATCCGCCCATAAAGGTCCAGAAGCTCCCAACCCCTCAAATGCTTTGGAAATTTGGGGAGCTCGGGCATATAACCCACTTTAAGACGGGCTTCTGGCACATCTCCACATACTTCATGCCCAAGAACCCTAACAACACCCTCGTCAGGTCTTAAAAGCCCAACTAAAACCTTTATTGTTGTGGTTTTTCCAGCGCCGTTGGGACCGAGAAAACCGTGAATTGTGTTCTTTTCAACTTTAAGGTTTAACTTGTTCACGGCGATCAATGAGCCGTACCTTTTTGTTAAGCCGACTGTTTCTATTGCCAAATCCATCTGGCATTCTCCTTTTTATCGTTCTATGCTCTGCAATAGTTCCTCGGCACTATTTAAGGCTAGTTTGTAGGCTACATAAGTTGTTATGAAGGCTATGATTCCGCTTATGGGCAGGGCGATATAGGGATAATAGCTGGGCAACAATGAAGCAGTCACAAAAAAGGATTGGAAGATTCTCTGAAAGCCGTATGGAAGCATTGGACCGATTATTAGTAGCCCGACCACGGCACAGACAGCCATATTAAGCAAGCTCCAAAGCGGCTTAACCATTTTTGGTCTTGGCAGTTCTTGGAAGTCGGCGCCTTTTAATCCACAGACAAGTGAAACCATGCCCAGGGCGAAAGCCAAAAAAATAGATTCCAGAGCCACTATGAACAACGCCTTAATTGACGGTGCTAGTATGAAACAGGCGGCAACTGAGCATGCAAAGATCACGATTAAGCTGAAAAGTTCGATAAAGGCGTATTTTGCCCTCACAAAGCTTTTTGCAGATATCGGCATTGAGTTTACAAGCCACATGCCACTTCCTTCTGAGCCAACAATTATGTTTCCTAACGAAAAGGCGATAAAGCCACCGGGCAGCAGCGTCATGTAAATAAACAAGAATGTAGATATTGTAGGCGGTAGTGCAGTTTCTCCCCTCATTGTGGAAAGGATAGGCATGATAATAAGGACTATTGGGATTATGAATATCTGCATGAGTTCGCGGCGCCTAGTGAAAGCCTTAAAATCTTTTCTAATGATGGCCGCTTCAAGGGGCGAAAATCCAAGCCTTCCGAGAAAACCAGTTTTTGGAGTGTAAACTCTGCTGGAAACCTTTATTGTTGGGGCTTCGTATAAGCCGAATCTCGCATTCAAAATGGTTGCCGCTAGAAAAAGTGCATAGATGAATCCTATCGAAAATAGCAAGAACAAGGCTGTTTCCAGCCACAAGCTCGAGGCGAAGGACGACAGCGCGGCTCCATGCCAAAGGTATGGGATAAACCAGAGCATTCTCTGTCCTGTGGCAACCCACTCAATAAGTATCTGAGGTGACACGTTATAGTAGAGCGAGAAATAAATCATGTAGAAAACTATGAAGAATATTATGGTGCCGATGAACCTCACCCAGATAGCAGCCCTGCCAGCAGCCTTAGTAATCGCCCCGGAGATTCTGACCTGCACAACCTTGAGCACTTCTGTGGTTATGCTGGATAAGAATAGGCTTATCAACAACGTCAACACCGTAAAAGCTGCGAGTGGCAGCAACCCTAAGAAAAGCGAAGCCATAATTATGGCTGAGCTAATGAAGACTGTTATTATTAGGGGCGCCCCCAGAATGTTGGCTATTATTGAGGCGAGAGTGTGCTCTGCCCACGTTATAGGAAGCCAATAAGGGGGTTGAATAGTTATCTTTGCGCCTATGCGTTGAAACTGGCTTATCTGGGTGAAAATAAGCCCGTAAAGAAGCGCCATGATCGGCAAGGCTATGAAAAGGGTGGTTGCACCTTTATGAGCCAGCTGCATTAAAGTAGGGTCGGTTATCCCAGCAATAAAGTTCCCAGCGAAGAAGCCAACCAGCAACCCTAGAAAGCAAGCACCAATGTATAGGGCGTACGTTACAACTTTGTTTTCACTAAAACGTCTAAACCTTGCACCCCTAACCACTCTTGAAGCTTTAACGTCTACGCTTATTAAGAGTAGGACATTTTTCCAGTTCACTTCATCAGCGCCTCAACAATGGGCTTAACATCACCAGTTCCAGTCAGCTTTAGGAAAATGTCCTCCAGCCCGGATTCCGGCATTTTAGCCTTGCGCCTAAGCTCGTCCATTGTGCCTAAAGCCAGAAGTCGCCCACCATACATTATGGCTATGCGGTCGCACATGGCTTGGGCAATCTCCAAAATATGCGTAGACATTATCGTGGTAACACCTTGAAAAGCCAACTCCCTAAGCAAATCTTTCACAATGCGGGCTGATTTCGGATCTAAACCACTTAGGGGCTCATCTAGAAGGAGGAGTTCAGGTTTGTGCATAAGCGCCGAAATTATGACAACTTTCTGCTTCATCCCCTCTGAATAAGAGCTTATTAGGTCGCCTTCCCGCCCCTCAAGGTCTAAAGCTTTCACGAACTCCTCGATACGCAACTTTCGTTCTTCTAGGCTCATGCCATAAACACTGCCAACAAAATCCAAAAACTCCAGCCCTGTCAGAAACTCGTAAACACGTGGGGCCTCCGGCACATAACCTATTTTACGCTTAACAGTTATAGGGTCGTCTTCCACGTTAATACCCAAAACGTTTATTGAACCCGTGTCAGGCTTAACTAACCCCAAAATCATTTTTAAAGTTGTTGATTTACCCGACCCATTCGGTCCAAGAAGACCCAATATTTCGCCCCTTTTAACCTCTAAGTCAAGGTAGTCAACAGCCGTTAAGCTGCCGTAACGTTTCGAGACTCCAGACAACTTAACAGCAGGCACGTACATCCTTTTTATCCTTCTCTCCGAATTTATCACACCATCTCTTTTTTATCTTTTACCACATTGCAGTTTACCCAGTCTGGAACCCTTACATTTTCGACAAAATCCACACTTGGAATGTAGGGTTTTATGTCTATTATTGGCGAACCTTCAAAAGCGTCCAAACCTCTAACTGTCAAAACACAGTCTTCTCTCTTAACAAGTTCTACAACACACAATCCTATGGGATTTGGTCTTGATGGACTTCTACAAGCGAAAACACCCTTTTCCACATTAATCATGTGTCTCTTCGGAAAAACAATCAGCGTCCGCCTATCAGCCTCATTATCGCGCAAATGGAACCAGTATAAAACAATTAGATGGGAGAATTCCTCCACATCCTTGAGTCCACTGCAAAACTCTGGGAAAATCCTTATTTGGGCTTCTTCATCACCAGCTTTTTCAACAACCCCTATAAAGTAGACCTCACTCTTTCCCACGCTTTTCATTTTAGGCTCACGATCATTATGTTTGTCTGAAATTCTTAATAATGCTCATGTTGAATGTTAAGTGCTTTGTAATCAGAATTTTGAATATAGTTTTTGAATTCATAAGCGTTTTAATGTTTTATGATTAACTATGTTTTGCAGGGTGGAAATACATTGAACAGTCAGATCCTTCAAGCGTGCAAGGAATTAATTGACGATGCAAAAATGAGGTGTGCTGACCTCGTTTTTAAAGAAATATGCTTAGATATACTTTCAAGGGCACGCAGCATTCTAACAGAAAAACAATTTAAAATATTGGCGGAATACGCCGCCGAACGAATGAAGGAAAAAGTTCCTTTTGAAATTCAACAGGAACTGGTAGCCCCGTAATTCAAAGCTTCAGATATTAGCAAAATAGGCGTTAACGCTAATTCCACCCTGCGCGGTTCTTTTTAGCTGAGCTTATACCCAATTTTCCGCAGAAACTCCTTTCTCGCTTTAATGTCGTTTTCTGTTTCTATCCCCTTACTTTTGAAGCCGTCTATGACGCCTACTATTCCCCTACCCTGCTCTGTTTCTGCAACCACAACTTCCAAGGGGTTAGCCGTGGCAGCATAAACTGTGCAAACCTCCGGCGCTTTTCTAATCTTGTCTAAAACGTTTATTGGATAGGCGTTTTTAATGAAGATTATAAAGCTATGGCCACATGCAAGTTCAAAGGCTTTTTTGGCGGCAAGCTGTCTTAATTCTTCGTCGTTTCCCTCGTGTCTAACAAGGCATGGTCCTGAGCTTTCGCAGAAGCCTATCCCAAATTTTATGTTTGGAACTGCGTTAACTAAAGCCTCGTATAGGTCTTCAACAGTTTTTATGAAGTGGGCTGTGCCCAAAATCACATTGCAATCTTTTGGCACGTCAATTTTCACAGTTTCAAATTTAAGCATACAAGTTTCCCTCCTTATCCAGTTTAGGTTATGCGTTTAACCTTCAAGAATTTTATGGCGAATAGTACAGTGCCAGCCGCTACTATGGCTGATGATAGGTAGAAAGCATTTACGAAGGCTATATGCTCTCGCATTCCTAAAATTTTAATTTGAATATCTGCGAAGGGTCCACCTATGAGAATTCCGGCTGGTCCCCAGCTTAAGGCAATAACCGCATTATAGCGGCTTAAAAGTATCCCCCTCCTATGCTCTGGAGTTAGGTCTCCAGCAAGCGCGAAGCCCACTGTCTGGATACCCCAAAAGGCCACGCCATTTAACCCATAGATAAAAGCCATTAGAGGAACGTTTACTGCTTGGCTATATAACGCCGGAGTGACCACTGCTAGAATTAACCCCAAAAGCAATGCTTTTTCCCTTCCAATCTTGTCTGCAAGTCTCCCGAAGATGGCGCTTGCCATCATGCCGCCGACGGTCCAAGCACTAATTATTAAGCTCATTTCATAGTCACTTGCGTTTGAGCCATCTTGAAGCTTAATGAAAAGGAAGAATATCTGGTTCACTGAGGCTGCGCCCAAAACAATGATTATTAGGGATGTCAGAAACCACTTGTATGCCCTCTCATTGTTTATAAGAGTTTTTTCCCGAGCTTTATGTTCTGTTGTCTGCTGTTCATTTGCAAGTCTTAAGCCCTCTTTCCCTATGCTTTTTGAGACAAAAGCCATTATGGCTGCTCCGGCAAACAATAGCGCCGTCACAGTCCAAAAAATTGTCCCCCTTCTGAAACCCTCACCGCCAGCGTAAAGGGAGCCGGCGAATATTATTCCGACCATCCTTCCCAAGGAAGCGATAAAGTTTAATGAACCAACAATTTTGCCGCGGGAGCTTAGAGTTGTTATGTCCGTTAAAAGTACAGTCCAGCCCACATCAGACATAGACCAGAAGAACTCTAGAAAAGCCAGCCCAAAGATTATTGTTAAGCCAGCGTCAAAACTTCTTCCAGCATCGAGTAAAAGTCTATGAATGAAAAACACGATTGTATATGTGAAGCCAGCTATGCTCTCCCCAATTATTATGAGCTTAGTTCTAACCCTAAAACGGTCACACACCCTCCCCCAAAGAAGGTTTTGACCCAAAGCAGAGGCAATCATGTCAAAGGTTCCGAGGGCTGCTGTTGAAGTCACAGTATGCATAAGCATGTAAAGATAATTAACCATGAAAGTATAGAATATTCCCCTTCGAAGAAAGGTTAAAAACTGGAAAATGCCCAAATTAACAAAGATCTTCTTGAAAGGAGTCAACCTTGAAGTTTGCTCATTCCTCTTTTTCATCAAGACCGCTTTTCAAGGTGAAAGGCTTTAAGGCTTTAAAGCATTTCTCAACGTCAAGCTAGGTTTTCTTCTTTATTAAAAGCCAGTTTTTATCTCCCTTAAACATTATTAGGGCATAGTCTCCCTTCAGTTTCTCACCATGTAACGTGAACTCTATTTTATTGACACTTCTACTTTTCAAGGTGTATGTGCCCTTGTCCCAGATTTCCACTTTTCCAGCGCCATACATCCCTTCCGGTATTATGCCCTCAAAGTCTATATAGCTTAGCGGGTGATCCTCAACCATGACCGCCAACCTTCTAACCCCGGACTGTGTTGGCGGCTCTTTTGGAACTGCCCAACTTTTCAAGACACCGTCCATCTCCAGCCTAAAATCGTAATGTAAATGTGTTGCGTGGTGGCGCTGAACCACAAATCTCGTCATAATTCCACCAAACCGTTAACTTTACCTTTTAAAGTTAATTAACTTTAATTTTGGAGAAGATAGTTGCAGGAATCCGCAATCATCAGAAGACTTGTGGAGTTTCCATATCTTCCAAGTCCATCATCCGTCATTAAGGCGGCTTTAAACATGGTTGAAGTCAAACCAAACGAGGTTTTCGCAGACCTTGGATGCGGAGACGGCTCCATATTAATAGAGGCTGCCAAAAAATTCGGAGCTTTCTGCGTCGGGTTTGAAATTAACCCAGTGCTGGTCAAGCTTGCCCGCAAAAAAGTGGAGAACGCCAAACTAAAACACCTAATTGACGTTGTCTACTCAGATCTATTCACAGCAGACTTATCAAAATTCAACGTGATATACGTCTATCCATTCCCACCAATAATTCCAAGGCTTTCAGAAAAAATAATAAATGAATGCCGAAAAGGGACAAGAGTGCTAGTCCATGACCATAGCCTAAACGGGCTCAAGCCAACAAAAAGTATTCAAATATTCGAAAGGGGAATTCACACCCACCAAGTATACCTTTACACACTATAACTTAAAACAGCTTTTAATCACGCGATCTCAACTGTTATATTATATATCAAAAACTTTCATCTTATAGATTTTGTTAAAGCCGGTCTGGTGGTTAAAGTGAGAGTTTGCCTCATCTCTCCGCCTTACAAGTCAGCAGTTAAGTCTGTTGTTGGGGTGAGTTCTCCCCCTATAGGTTTAGCTTATTTGGCTTCCATGATTAGGAATGAGCATGAAGTTAGGATTATTGACTCAAATGCTATAAACTATGGCCTCGATGATATTAGAAGGGAGCTTAAAAATTTCTACCCTGACGTTGTTGGTATAACCTCCACGACACCATCAATTTATGAAGCCTATAGGGTTGCTGAAGCCGCCAAAAGTGTGAGGGACGACTGTATTGTTGTTATTGGAGGCCCCCACGTAACATTTCTCCCCGAAGAAGCACTTACAGAGTGTAAGAGCGTTGACGTTATTGTTCAAGGCGAGGGTGAAGAAACTTTCCAGGAACTTGTCAAGGCAATAGATCATGGAACACCCTTGGAGAATGTTAGAGGCATAGCCTATAGAAAAAATGATAAAGTAGTTGTGACAAAACCAAGGCCCTTTATTAGGGATTTGGATAAAATTCCCTTCCCAAGCTTTGACATGCTCCCAATATGGCGATATGAACTCCAACGGGTTAGATATATGCCCATAACAAGCAGCAGAGGTTGCCCATTTAAATGTTCTTTCTGTGCCTCATCACACCTTTTTGGAGGGTGCTGGCGTGGCAGAAGCCCCAAAAACGTGGTTGAAGAAATCAAGCTTATACATGATGAGTTCAAGATCAAAAACATAGAGTTTGTTGATGACACCTTCACATTGAACATTAAAAGGGCTGAAGAAATTTGTGATGAAATTTTAAGGGAAGGCCTCGACATTTCATGGGGAGCCTCCTCAAGAGTTGACACTATTAACAAGAGGCTGGCTGAGAAAATGAGGAGGGCTGGATGCTGGATAGTATATTTGGGCATAGAGTCAGCGTCCCAGGAAATTCTGAACAGCATGGGGAAGAAAATAACCATAAGCCAAATTGTGAAGGCTGTTAAAACTTTAAAGGAAGCAGGAATCCAAATTCTAGGATCCTTTATCCTCGGTTTCCCTGAAGAGACCATTGAAACAGCTGAGCAGACAATAACCTTCGCAAAAAAGCTCGACCTAGATTATGCACAGTTCTCAATTTTAACTCCTTATCCGGGAACGCCCATCTACGAATACGCAAAGGAAAACGGTATGCTGTTAACAAGCGACTGGTCTAAATTCAATGCTGTAGAACCAGTAATGAAGTTGAAGAACCTAACTATAAAGCAGCTACAATCCCTCTTCGAGAAGGCCTACCTAACATTCTACATGAGGCCTAAAATGCTTTGGAAATGGATCAAACAAAAACAGTTCCACATTATAAAAAGCGCCATAAAAACGACAACAAACTACCTGAAAAGCCATCTACTCCACTTATAGTCATGCCTATTGCCTTAAGTATATGCGCTCCTCACAAACTTCCTTGTAAGGTCTAATGTAATCATAGTTTCTTTCGAAAACCAAAGCCCTACTCATCTTTTTTAAAACATATCTACAAACAGGTTCGGAAACCTCCCTACAGACCCTTCTAGTATCAAGGTTAAGGCGCAGCGAAAGCCAAAGAATAGGACATGGATTTCTACAACGTGTTACAAGCTCTTTCCCATCAAGCTTCACAACTTCAACATCCGATCTATTTAATCTCAAAAAATCGTAATAGAAAAGCTCAAGGACATCGGTCATAGAATAAACCCTTCTTGGTATAAGAGTCCACAAAAAACCATACGAGTAAAAAACAGCCTTAGCCAAAACCAATAAAGTCTCCATAAGACCTTTAGAAAAACAGTGCATGACCTAACCCCAGCACGCTACCATCTAAGAGATGTTTATATGAGAAACTGTTTTATGCTCTTCTTTCGGGAGGCAAATCTGAATTTTGAATATAGATTGACGGTTCATAAGTTAGTTAAATATGCTTAACTTATTTTGGTACGTGAATTGGAGGAAAAACCTTGAGGAAAGAGTTAACCCCCAAACAAAGAAGGGAAATAAAAGCTAAAATGGTTAGGGCTCTCAAGGATAACATTAAGGATCTCTCAACAGATTTTCAAAAAATATTGATAGATGACTTAGTCACGGCGTTCCAAAATAGAATAAACGTGTTAATGCGTGTACAAGCGAAAAGAAGCTACTAATGGAGACTAAATAGGCGAAAGACTTAGTTTGAATCCATAAAAGCTTTATATAAAATTTGGGAAATATGGCAACGAGGTTTGGATGATGAGGCGCTCCAAGCTTGAAATGTATATCGACATCCTTAAGGTGTTGGCTCATCGTGGTCCGTTAAAACTGACGCATATCATGTATAAGGCTAATGTTAACTGCAGCGTTTTGAAGGAGTATTTGGACTTCTTAATGAAACAGAACCTTGTTGAGGAGAGAACCATTGGCAAGCGGAGGGTTGTTTACGCCATAACTCAGAGGGGCATAACTGTTCTCAAACACTTTAAAGAGCTTAAACAGGTTTTGCCAATAGTGGAAGAAGCCAGAAATAAGGCTCCAATACCATATTAGCCAGTTTTCTCCTATCTGAATTTTCGTATTTCTAATTTTTGTTAGCTTTAACTTTTGTTCTAGGTATTTTGGTTTTGTAGGTTTATGTCTGTTTGTGAATCATTATGAGTGTTTCGTAAGACTTAATAAACTCTTTTCCCCACTACCATATGTACACGCGTAAAACACAACGGGGAAACCACAGTGTCCAACCAAGAGATTCTGGGAAAGAAGCCCCTACAAATCCTAGAGAAGATAAGGGAAAACCTTGAAAGACTTAACGAAAAAATGGAGATAATGATAGAATTACAGAAACATGGAAGAAGGGACATACAGACAATTCCACAAGAAGCTCCGTTGGACGTTATGACTCTTCTCTCCATGCCAGACCACCTAAGGAAGACCGCCATGACTGTTTGTAGACTTGGTCGTGCAACAGCCGACGAAGTTGCCCAGCAAACCCGCAGGGCAAGGGCTGTGGAAAGCGCCTACTTGAACCAGCTTGTTATTATGGGATATCTTAAAAAGGAGCGGAAGGGGCGGAAAGCCTACTTTTATGTGGAGAAGGAGAGTCAGGGGTGAAAAGCCTTGGGCAAGATTGTAGCAATCCACTCATATAAAGGTGGAACGGGGAAAACCCTCCTCTCAATAAATTTGGCTGTTACCTTTGCTAAGCAAGGTAAAAAGGTGTCCCTCCTAGACTTGGATTTTAGGGCACCAAGCCTAGCCCCCCTATTAAAGGTGGAGAAGGTTGAGTATTGGCTTAACGACTACCTCAACGGAGTTTGCGAAATTGAAAAAGTCTTAATTGACCTAAGCGGAAAAATAGCCAACACAGGAAAATTTTTTGTGGGCTTAGCCAACCCGTCAGTTGAAGCCATAAGAGACATGTCATCAAAAGATAGGAAGTGGGAGATGCGAGCCCTTGGGAGACTGCTCTCCCTTAGAAACACACTCTTAGACGCCAAAGGCTTCGACTACATAGTCTTCGACACGAGTCCAGGTCTTCAGTATTCTTCAATAAATGCTATTGTAAGCGCTGACGTCGTCATAGTAGCGTCAACTCTTGACAACTCAGATGTTGAAGGGACAAGACGGATGCTTCGGGAACTTTACGACCTCTTTGAAAAGAAAACAGAGATCGTGCTAAACAAAATATTATATGACGATTCCCTAAGGTCTGGAAAGGAGAAGCTGCAAGATTTAGTTAAGGAAACCTACCAGGCCCCGCTCTTAGGAGTTATTCCATGCTTCTGCGACATTTCAAGGGCTGAGGGAAAAATAATCTTTGTTCACGAAAAGCCAGACCATCCCTTTACAAAGATTCTAGGCGAAATGGCAGCCAAAATAGATAGGATGTAGATTAAGGTAGTCTATTGTGCCACGAGCTTATTCACTAATTGGTACACTCTGCAGTTTTTACACTTTTCATATTCTCTCTCGTCACATTGCTTGCATATTATCCTATTCAACTCCTTGATTTCTGAGTTCATCGCAAGCTCCTCTTAACAAGTTCTAGAAGCCATACGTATAGCCTATATTCTACTTTCGAAATATTCCAAACTTTTTCCTCAAATGTTATAACAGAAAAGGCTTATAGAAGCCCAAGATATTTTATATGCAAAAATCATTAGGAAAGCATCAACAATTGGATAATTCGGCAATAGTACTAGCTGGAGGCGCATCCAAAAGATTTGGCTATGATAAGGGATTAGCCCCGCTGGCAGGCAAGCCCCTAATAATGCACGTTTTAGATGCTTTGGACAACATTGTTGAAGAGAAAATTATTGTTGTAAGCTCAGAGAAGCAGGCCGAAAAAATTACGAAAATCTTAAAGTTAGACGTCAAAATAGCCATTGACCAAAGTAAGTTTCAGAGCCCCCTCGTTGGCGCATTAACAGGTTTTAAAGAGGCGCGTGGTGAGTATGCGCTTCTGCTTCCATGCGACACGCCACTAGTTTCGAGGGAAATTTTATCACTTATTCTGGAACTGTGCATGGGGAAGAACGCAGTTGTTCCCCGCTGGCCAAACGGTTACATAGAGCCTTTACATGCGGCTTATCGTGTTAAGCCAGCTTTAGAAGCTACTGAAGCCACCTTAAAGGAGGCGAAGTTGGACTTGCGTTCCATGGTTGAGAGGTTGCGAAATATACGTTATGTTTCAACCCTTGTTTTCCAACAGTTTGATCCCAAGCTTAAAATGTTCTTTAATGTTAACACACCTTTAGACCTAAAAAAGGCTGAGGCTCTACTGAAGGCTAGAGGCTAACTGTTAGGTCGCGCCAATGGCTTTGACGTAATCCTCTGTTGCTTGGAAAAGTTTTTCGATGTCTGTTTCTGTGTGGGCTGCGCTTATTGACCCGAAATGTGTTGGAAGGAAGAATACTCCCTTTGCAATTAAGTTTAGGTGGTATTCTGCAAGCCTTTTTTTATCCGCCTCAGAGGCATCTCTGGCGTTCCTAACCGTTTTGTTTGTGAAGTGAGTGGCGAATATGGAGCCAGCCCCGGTGACTTGAACGTTCACACCTTTAACTTCAAATATCTCTTTTAACGTTTCCCTAACTTTTTCGCCCGCACTGTTCAGCCTTGATATAATGCTTCCGTCTTCGAGGGCTTTCAGTGTCGCCAGTCCAGCCGCCATTGTAATTGGGTTTGCACAGAATGTCCCGCCATGAAATGAGTAATTGGGGCGCTCATAAACAAGCGAATTTAGGCGCTCCATAATTTCCCGTCTTCCACAAAAAGCGCCAACAGGGAAGCCTCCGCCCAATATTTTTCCAAAAACTGTTATGTCTGGTAAAACACCGTAATATTGTTGGGCTCCTCCTGGTGCAAGTCTAAACCCGGTGATAACCTCATCATAAATTAGAAGTATACCCCTTTCATCGCAGATTTCCCTCAAACCCTTAAGAAATTCTCTTTCCGCTGGGATGCATCCCCCAGCGCCCAAAACTGGCTCGATTATGATCGCCGCCACAGATTCTCTTCGGGCTTTTATCTTCACATCTTCAATGCTGTTGAAGACAGCCAGCAACGTGTCTTGTGTTGCACCAGCCGTCAGCCCAGCAGATTCTGGAATATCGAAAGGATATTTCACGCCCACGTGGAGCGCGTCGTATCCTCCGTGCCATCCGCCCTCAAATTTTATTATTTTGCTTTTTCCCGTGTAGGCTCTTGCCAAACGTACGGCGTACATATTGGCCTCCGTTCCAGAGTTGGTGAAGCGCACCATCTCGGCGCTGGGCACCATTTTCACGACTTGCTCGGCAAGTGCCACTTCAAGCTCATGGGATGTCCCATAATGGGTGCCGTTTTCCACCTGCCTTTTAACGGCCTCCACAACCATCGGTGGGCTGTGTCCAAGTATGTGGGTGCCATGCCCCATCCAATAGTCAACGTATTCGTTTCCGTCAACATCATAAAGCTTGCTTCCCTTGGCTCTAGCTGTATAAAATGGGTAAGGCTCAAAAAAGCGAATTCCATAGGAAACTCCTGCTGGAAGAACTTTCTTGGCCCGCTCATACAATTCCCTAGACTTCGGAGTTTTTGAAACATAACTTTCCAACATTCCAAGATCCCTTTACAATGCCATCAAATTTTGAATAAGGGACTTTATTATAGTTTCTATGACGCCCTTTCGGAATTAGCATAAAGTCGCAGAAAATTTTTTAAACACTCATAAAGTTCAGTTATTTTTTTATTTGTTTGCGTCATTTTCAACTAATAATTTCTTTTAAAATGATAAAATGATGATAACTTTTTTGTTTTAGACATGAAAAGAGTAAAAATTTTAGTTAAATTTGTTTATTTCATCTTTCTAAAATTAAAGAAATTCGAAAAGCTGTTAAAAATAATGTTTAGCCAATTAACTCAACAACTGTTCCGAGCGCTTGACCTGGTAAGCCTCTTCTAAATCTTGCTCTGACTAAACCCTTTTTTCCGTGCAAAGCTACAATTTTACCTATAATCTTGTCGTTTTTACTTGTTTTCCAAGCTACTTTCCGCCCGATTAATCTGCTAGCTTCTGAAACATTTCTTGCGTGGGCGAACTGGATTATGCACTCCTTTGACCTCTGAGTTTTTGGTCCAACCCTATAGTTGACGATAACCCCTTTAATGGGGCTTGTCAAGGCTGGGCTCCTCCCTTCAAGTATTTTGAAAATTTAGTCAAAATTTTAAATTTGTTTCGCTCTCTCGTTTTGTAAATGGAAGTTTCCTTTGTCGCGTTTGAGGATGCGCACCTTTTCTGGAATTTTGTCGGCTTCCCAGTCAGCCCACCTTATCTCTTTAAAAATCCACTTCTTGCCTAGGTGAGCCGCAACAATGGCATGTTTATACTCCTTGTCTAATGGTATAAGTTCATCTAGGAATCTGAAGAGTTTCTCTATTTGTTGCTTTGGAAAATAAGCGTAATAACCAGCGTTTTTAACTTCAAAGGCATAGATATGCAAGCCCTTTCTGGCTACAACGTCTGGCAGCGGGTTTAGGCTTGGGTTGCTGACGGGTATGCGAACAGCATTATAACCATTTTTCTGCAAGAGCTTAACAAGAACGTTCTCGCTGTAGAAGCCTCTCTTGCGCCATCTTCGAATAGCCTCTTTATCGACTTCCCTAACCATAAGTAGCTTCACTTCAAACACAAAATTATGTGACGATGGAGTTAAAGCTGTTTCTTAAAGTTTAAACTATTGTTTTGGCCTTCTACGGGTTTGAACTGAAACCTTGAGGGTTGGCTTTTCAACTAGGCACTCTTTTAAGTAATCGTCCAATGTGGCGGCTGGCACCACCTCAATTTTGTAGTCCCTAATATCTATCGAGTGGTCGTAATTCTTCTTTGGAATTACAACCTTTTTGAAGCCCCAAGCCTCGGCAGCCTTAATCTTCTCATAAACGCCTCCAACAGCCGTCACTTGAATGGTGTCCCCCACACCTAGGTTTATTTCGCCTGTCACCGCCACGTCTTGCCTTATGGGCTTACCCTCAATAAGCGAGCATAATAATATTGCCATTGTCACACCTGCTGATGGCCCATCAACGCCATAAGACTGGGCAAAGTCTATGTGTGTCAAGTAGTCTTGGGCTATGTCTATACCATACTTTTGAAGGATGACGCTTCTAACTTTAGCTATGCTGTCAGCTATGAAGCTCTGGCCTTTGGCTACACCAGTCACTTTGTAATAGCCTTTAATCGGATAGTTTCTGGGAAGTTCGCTGCGCTTAACCATAGTGGCCCTCACGCAGAGCACACTGCCAGTCATCTCCCCACTATAGGGGTCTTTAACAACCGCTAAGCCGTAGATTTGCCCCAGTTTGACGCCTTCAGGCTTTATTTCTAAAAGTTTTCCCCTTTCGTTCATCTCGTGTTCAAGTATTTGCCTCTGTATGGTTTTGCAATGGTTTTCTATGGCTTCTCGGACATGCCTTCTCTCAACAATTTTGCATCCTTCATTCATTGCAAGTGTAGCTGCAGTTTTGATTATGGAAATTAATGGTCTAAAACGTGTCGTTAATGCATCCCTTTTGTTGCTGCGCCTTCTCCCTTCCTCAACTATTTCTTCACATGCCTCCCTGCTGAAGGGGATTAAGTTAAAGCGCTTAATCTCTTGAGCTATGAATTGCACATATTTCCGCCTATTCTCAACAGTGTTTGGCATGTCATTATTCATTCTAACAACTTTACCATAACCATAAATCCTATCCATTAAGGCTGGGTGAATCTGGTTTATGCTGTCAAAATTTCCAGCACCAACAAGGAAGGTTAGGGCTGGGACAGGTTCTGTTGAAACAGCCATAGCTGCTGTGTCTCCGCCGTGCCAACGCCCCCGAATGGTTATGGGCAACTGCCCATCTTCAAGAACTGTTAACAGCGTTATTGCCTCTTCTGGGTCCAAGTTCTTAATCTCGTCGATATATAGTATGCCAAGCGAGGCTCTGTGGACGTCTCCAGCAGTAACCCTTTGATGCTCAGGAGTGCCTAGACCACCGGTCTGGTAAGGGTCCCAAGCTATTGAGCCGAATAGCTGGGCACTTCTGTGGCCGGTGGCGTCAACAAAGGGTGCATGTCCAGAGCTGTTATCAACTATGAGTTTTGGTATGTCACTTTGTTGTGCTCCGCCAATACCCTTAAGGACTCCCAAGCCTCCAATCCTAGAAAACCACCATATAAAAACGCCGAAGAATATGAGGCTTCCACCAGGAATAAACGTTAAAGGGACTATGCTCACAATCCTTCCTATAAAGTAGTCCATAAAGTTGTAGTTATAGTACTCTTGTAATGGCTCACCCAAATAAATCGGGTTTTCGTTCCACATTTGCCAAGCTTGATACATAAAATAGAAGCCCAAACCCATCAAAAATAAGCCCATAACTATGAGGAATATTTGTAGAGCCTTCAAACCAACCTTCGTGGCAAACTTCCTCTTAAGCTCCTTCAACTGCTCCCTCTGGAGTATCTTCTTTCCCTCTCCAGCCGGATGTATGGAAATTCTCGGTTGGCTTGGCAATATTGGGTTCTTCCAACATAAAACGTCAAAAAGTTTTATGCCCCTCTCCTTGTAGATTTGAGTTAACTTTTCAGCCAATGCCCTGCCAATAAGGGACTTGCCTGTTCCTGGGTCGCCTAGGAGCAGTAGGTATGGTCCTGGGCTTATGGCTGTTTTTGCAGATGGTTTTGGCTTGTCTGGGCTGCTCCAACTCTCATACCATTTTGTCTTCTCAAGCCACTTCAGCTTGTGAACCCACTCGTCTAGACATAGGAAACACTCGTTTAGGGCTTGATCTTGCCCAATAACCCAGTTTATCAAGTTATCATCAACAGGAAATCCTTCGGTGCTTTCAAAGTTTCCCCAGTCCCACCTAACCCTAACCTTTCTGCCATTAACAGTCCTTTCAAGTATTTCTATATCTCTCCCAAAATAGTCCACAGACAACCATTACACCCCTTTTAGGCTTGCCAGTCCTTCCCCAACCTCAACAAACATCGTCTCCACCGATTAATTATAGGGTTATTTCAAAAACGGCAATATGAAAAAACCAATAACATCAACAATCACAATTGCAAAAAATTCGACAAGCGAAAAACTCCTTTAAAAATAAAAGGCTGAAAACAGCCCCATTTAGCGACAAGAGGCAAAAAAGCAAGCCGAAGACTTGTGAATAAGCCGACGCAGATCAGAGACCTTGCTTTACCCGACAAGGCAGCAAAATGAAAAGCTGTTTTTAAGCCTAAAATTGCAAAAGAAACTTTTTACTTGCTTTTCAACTCTCTCGTTAAACAAAACTGATGGACTTTACCGTTGCTCCCTAAAGAAACTGACGAAAATCTCCATGACAACAAAAACCGTGAAACCTTCGATGGGGCTTCGAGGTTTTTCAAGCACAAAAGGGAGACTTGCAGAAGATTGTGACTGTGAAACCTTGCCGGCTTTGACGTTGCTTAAACGTTTTGTTATGAGCAAAGCTGGTTTAAACAGTTCACTTGGTTGATGCTTTTGTATACGTTAAACTAGTTTTCACCAAAGTTTTGGCTGGAAAATTGTGCCGAGGAAAGAGCTTTTTCTTAGCGCTTTCGCCATGAATGTGGCAAGTTGTTTTATCTTGTGGAGGCTAAGTACTTAATGTTTTTTGGCTATATTGATTTTCATTTTACTTCTAGGTTGCCATAGTTATATTGGTATTACTTTAAATTTTTACATATCACCAGAGTCTCCGAAAGTTTTTGTTGCCAAAATCCGTATACAAAAGCATCGACAAAACTTCACACTTTTGACTTTAAAAAAAGGTTATGTGGCTCCAACACCATGTTAAACTTATGAGAACTGGAGAAGTTATTCGGGAATTTCTTGCCAAAGATGGGCGGCAAGTGATCCTTAGAGCCCTTAAGTGGGAGGACCTTGACGACTTGCTGGACTTCATCAATTCGCTTGTTGAGGAAGGTGCCAACATCCTTAGAACGGAAAAAGTTTCGAGAGAGGAGGAGATTGAATGGCTTGCTAGTGTTTTCAAACGTTTGGAGAAAGGCGAAATTTTCTGTGTTGCCGCCGAGGTAGATGGGCATGTGGTGGCTAACTCCGAAGTCATGAAAGGGACTGGTTATTCGAGACATGTAGGGTTCATTGGTATAGCCGTAAAGAAAGGGTTTAGGGGTGTTGGCATAGGAACCGAAATGATGAAAGCTTTAGAGGAACACGCCAGAAATATGGACTTGAAAGTTTTAGTGCTGACAGTTTTTGCGAACAACCAGCCCGCTATAGACCTTTACAAGAAAATGGGGTTCATAGAGACTGGACGAATTCCGAAAAGGTTTTTCAAAGACGGCGCCTATATAGACGAAATCATAATGGCAAAAATGCTTGAATAATCAATAGGAGGCGGAAAGGGGGTTGCCAAACTTCAAAGTTTACAATACAACGTATAACTTTTCCACAAAAGGCGAAATTGAATTTGTAGACTTAACTGACAAAGTTCAAGAAGCGGTTTCCCGTTCAGGTATAAAAAATGGCATAGTTCACGTTTTCGCTCCTCATGCAACTGGGGTGCTTATCCTAACTGAAAGCGAGTATGGCCTATTAAATGACATTAAGGCTTTGCTGGAAAAGTTGGTTCCAAAAGGAGCTGGTTATATGCATCCTTCAAATGCCCATTCCCATTTAAGGTCTGTTCTGTTCCCTCCAGATAAGACTTTGCCAGTTGTTGATGGCAGGGTGGAGTTTGGAACATGGCAGTCGCTCGTTTTTGTGGAGACGGATGTGCATCCGCGAAGAAGAACAGTAATAATTCAAGTGATAGGCGAAACTGGTGAGTAAAGGTACTTCGTTATTTCTCCTCGACTAGCTTTTTGAGTTCCTCTATGCGTTTTGTTAGCTCTGTGAGTTCTGCTTCCAATTCCTTTTTGTAGTTTTGTAAGGCTTTTAGCTCCTCAGCAGGGTCTGTTGGGTAATAGTATGAGGTTCTAGCCCATGCTGGGGGCCATGGGTGTCTTGGGCACCACCACCCTTTAGGCCAGCACCATGCTCTTCGCATGTGCTTTCCTCCTTTTTGGGACATATCCCAAAAAGCAAGTATTTATATTTTGTGATGCATCCCATAACATATGCAACACCAGTGGCGAAGGCGCTACAGACGCGGCAAAATCGGAAGGCCTCCAAAACCAGTAGCAACGACAATAACGAACCTTCCTGAAAAGTTTGAGCCAAGTCCAAAAAGAGGTGCAGAGCCGATTTTTCTAGAACCAGCAGAAATAGAAGCCCTAAAACTTGTGGAACTGGAGAAGCTGACCTTCGAGGAAGCTGCAGCAAAAATGAAAGTCTCAAGAAACACAGCTTGGAGACTAGCTGAGAAAGCAAGAGAAAAACTTGCGAGGGCCATTGTCGAAGGCAGAGAAATCCTCATACAACATGAATGGCAAACTTCGTAAACAATCAATATCTCAAAAAGGAGATTTCAAAGAGTCTTAATAAAAGGGACATAACTTTTCAAATTCAAATATTTTTATTTTTCATGTTTTTGTATAAAAATTGCATTTCGTAATTTTTACGCTAACATTAAAGATTAATTCTCTTATCTTTTAACATGTGGCTATTTCAAGAAAAATTCTACCCTGCCAGTTGTCATGCGCTCAAAACCATCGTTTGCTAAAGCTGATTAAGAACATATAATGTTCGTTCGCTATGTATATTTAAGATTCGTTTATTTTCGAATAGCCGAAACGTTTTATAGTACGTTTATTAAAATTACGAGTGCTCGTAAATGGTGACCATCGTTTGACCGTTGAACTTTCCCATGAAGCTGAGGAGTATATAGAAGCCATCTACAAGCTTCAAAGGAGAAGCGGGGTTGCCAGAACAAAAGAGTTAGCTGAGGAACTAAACGTTGTGCCTGGCTCTATAACGAACACTATTGCCCATCTTGAGAAGCATGGGCTTGTGGAGCATACACCATATAAGGGTGTGAGGCTTACCGCCGACGGCGAGAGGCTAGCCTTAAACATTATTAGAAGGCATAGGCTTGCCGAGAGGCTTCTCACAGACATTTTGGAAGTTGAGTGGAGCGACGTTCATGAAAATGCCTGTAGGCTTGAACACGCCTTAACAGAGGATGTGTTATCTCTTTTGGAAAAGCGGCTTGGCTACCCGAAATTTTGCCCCCATGGAAACCCCATACCAACTGAAAGCGGCGAAGTCAACGACGTTGAATGTTGCCCGTTAACCTCTGTCGCTGTGAATCAGACATGCATAATTGCCAAAATTGTCAATGAGAAGAGGGAAATGCTCACGACGCTGGCTATTAAGGGGATAAAACCCAACGTCCCAGTCCACATAGTCAAAGTCAGAAAGAACGACATTGTCCTATGCATAGCCGGAAGAGAGCAGACGATAAGTCGCAAAGAAGCCGAAAGCATTTGGGTTAAGACCGAGAGGTGAAAATAGGCTTGTTCGGAAATAGACGAAACACAAAAAGACAGAACATAACGGAAAAAGAGGGCGAACTGTACGCCCTAACAGAATTGGCTGAAGGCGAAAAAGGGATCATGGTTAGAGCTTTAGGAGGCTTCGGCCTCATCAGAAGGCTTGCCGAAATGGGTCTAACGCCTGGAGTTGAGGTTAAACTTTTAAGGAAGGGCTCCTTCGGCGGTCCCGTTGAAATAGAAGTTAGAGGAGTAGCCCTCGCACTTGGACGGGGAGTAGCCTCTAAAGTGCTGGTTAAACCCGTTAAGGATGAAGCCCATGACTAAACAGTTAAGGGTGGCGCTTGCAGGAAACGCCAACGTTGGAAAAAGTGTCATATTCAACCAACTTACAGGCTTAAATCAAGTTGTTGGAAACTGGCCTGGCAAAACAGTGGAACGCGCAGAAGGAACTCTACATTTCAAGGGCTACACTATTCGAGTTATTGATTTGCCTGGCATATACTCGCTTTCAACCTTCTCCATTGAGGAGATTGTTTCACGTGATTACATTGCCGTTGAAAAGCCGGACATTATAATTAATGTTGTTGACGCTTCAGCTTTGGAGCGCAACCTCTACTTCACGCTTCAGCTTTTGGAGCTTGAAGCCCCAATGGTGATGGCGCTAAATCAAGTGGATTATGCAGCTAAAAAGGGTATACGCATAAACGCGGAAAAGCTTTCAAAGATTTTAGGTGTGCCCGTTGTCCCAACGGTGGCGATTACTGGAAGCGGAATAAATGAGCTTCTCACAACGGTTATTGCGGTGGCAAAAGGCGAAAAAGAACTTCAACCTTTAAAAGTTAGGTTTGGAGCTGAAGTTGAGAAGCGGGTTCAAAAACTTCGAGAACTTGTACAACGAAAGCTTCCACAACTTTGTGAGGTTTACCCAGCAAGGTGGGTTGCCACAAAGCTTCTGGAAAGAGATAGCGATGTCGCTGGTAAGTTAAAAAACTATGAGGGTGGCGTGGAAGTTTTAAGGCAAGCCGAAAAGTTAGCGGCGGAGTTGGAAAGACTACATGGTGAACCCTCACCTGTCATATTGGCTTCTGAAAGATATTCAATTGCAAGCAAAATAGCGAAGGAAGTCACTATTGTTGAGGCTCCTCCGAGGATAAGCTTTGAGCAGAAACTCGACGCCTTGACAACGCATAAAATCCTTGGATACCCAATTTTGGTAGGCGCTGTTTTGGCGATGTTCTCCTTAATCTTCATTGGAGGAAGCTTTTTCTCTAATCTTTTGGATTCTCTTTTCGCCAACATCATTTTACAAATTGAAACTTTTTTGATTTTTCTGCCATCAGCCGCTAAGAGTTTAGTTGCTGAAGGAGTTTTTGGCGGTATAGCTGCGGGAATAACCATAGCCCTACCATATATTGTACCCTTCTACATAATTCTAGCCCTCCTTGAAGATAGTGGTTACTTGCCAAGAGCCGCCTTCCTCATGGATAATTTGATGCATAAAATCGGCTTGCATGGAAAAGCCTTCATACCTCTAATTTTGGGTTATGGCTGCAGCGTCCCAGCATGCATAGGCTGCAGAATAATGGAGACAGAACGGGAACGCCTATTGGCAGCTTTTGTCGTGACGCTTATCCCTTGCGCCGCCAGAACAGTTGTCATTTTAGGGCTTGTTGGAAGATTTGTTGGATTACATGCAGCACTAGCCATCTACATATTTGACCTAATCCTCATCTTCATCCTTGGCAGAGTAGCTTTCAGAGTCCTTCCCGGAGAACCTGTCGGCCTAATAATGGAAATGCCACCATACAAAAAACCCTCAATAAAGGGCGTCTTAACTAAAACATGGGGCAGAACAAAAGAATTTGTTTACGTAGCCTTCCCAATAATTGTGGCTGGAAGCCTAACAATAACAGCTCTAAAAGTCACAAGCTTCATCAACTATATAACAGCGACAGCGCAGCCCCTAATAAGCGGGTGGCTTAGGCTTCCGGTCGAGGCTGGAGTCCCGCTGATTTTCGGTGTATTGCGCAAAGAGTTAGCTCTAATTCTACTTTCGCAACTAATTCCCCTTGAGTCGCTTTCAGCCCTACAGATGGTTGTGTTCGCTCTAGTCATAATGGTTTATATTCCATGCATAGCTACAATCGCCGCACTAGTAAGGGAATTTGGATGGAGAAAAGCTATGGCAATAACCCTCACAGACATCGCCCTAGCTCTGCTTCTCGGAGGAATAGCCTACAGAATTTTATCACTGTTCATGCCTCCTTCATAGCAAAACGGCTAATTCTGTTCGCGCTTATCTGGAAGCTTAAAAGAGAGGAGCAGCGCTGCCAAGGCAAAACCAGTAAGCATGTAAAAAGCGACGTCCCAACCGTAAATGCGGGCTACAAAACCGGAAATGGATTGGGAAATTGAACCCACACCGAAAGCTGAGAAAAAGAAGACGCCGTAAACCGCACCCCGCTGACTTTCCGGGGATAAGAAGCCTGTCAACGCGTTTATGGCTGGCTGGTGGGCGTAAAATGAAATTCCGTAGAGGATTATGAAGGCAGCTATTCCCACAGAATATATTGGCACAAGCAGCAATGAAAGCAAGCCGGCGCAAACGCCAATCATTGTGGCAATCAAAACCTTTTTAGAACCGTATATGTCGGCTGTCTTCCCGCCAATCCATTGACCGAAAACGCCGAAAGCCAAAACCAAAGTGTAGGCGATGGAAGCCCACATAGGGTCTACTCCCCTGTTTCTTTGTAGGTATGTTGGAAAGAATAGCTCAACACCCTTCATGAACAACCCTATTGCAACATTTAAAATTAGAAGCAACCAAAGCTCACGAAGTTTAAAGGCTTCAATTATGCTTCCAGAAGCCCCATTGCCTCTCTTGTTTATGTTTAAACCAAAAACTTTGGCAAAGAGAAATGCAAACAATATGCATAACGTTCCGAAAACGGCAAAGGCCAGAGGCCAGCCTAAAGCCGAACCCACAAACCAAGCAATAGTTGGAGTCAATATAACACCTATTGTGCCGCCAACTCCGTGAAGCCCCATAGATTCAGAGACACGCCCAACAAAAGCCTTTGATATAAGCGAGTTTGCAGTTGGATGGTAAAGGCTTGCCCAAACAGCCATTGAAATAAGGGCAAAAGCGAAAAGGTAAATGCTCCTATAAGCTCCAGCCGCAAACATGATAAAAGTTGAAAGCCCGGAGAATACTAGAAAAAGAAACACGGTCTTAGCCTCGCCTATTCTATCACCCAAAGGTCCACCGACCAGTGCTCCAAAACCATAAATGAAAGAGGCAACCATCGAAACTGAGCCAATGACAGGCTCTTCAACACCCAAATCAACCATGATCAGAGTTAAAAGCGGAGGAGTAATGACAAAAAGTGAATGATTCAACGAGTGAGCGGTTCCTAACAGCAATAAGCGAAGGTCCCTTTTCAAGCACACCATGCCTCCATTTACATTTTTGGCGCCGTGAGTGGGATTTGAACCCGCCACATTGTGGAGATTTCTCCCGCAAATTCCATCTTTTTCTTTTAATGGTATCATTGTTTTTATTATTTTGCTATCCATTCCCCTTTCTCATCATAGTTTAGCGATCTTGGAAAACCACGGAGGAACTCAAACCGCCCATACTCCGAGGCAAAACGCCACGAACACACAAAACAAAACTCAAAAAAGGAACACCTTCACCATATAAAACACCAAAATCTCCCTTCTCAAAACCGGGGAAAACATCATCCACTACCGGAACACCGAGGGAAAGACGCCTAACACTTTCAGCTGACAAAACAGGCAAACCCAAACCCGCCAAACAGCAAGGAAATAAAAACACACAATAATAAATAAACGTTTACAAAGAAGGAGCAAACAATCACAGGGAGAGACAAGTTAAAGTAAATTAAAAGGTAAAAAGACAAAAAGAAGAAAGATTTTGGAGATTTCTTAAGGGTGAAGGGTTGTCGTGATAGACCCAAACTTGCATCCTGCAAAAAGAGGAGCTAAATCGCCCACATCCTAACTTATCAATTTCAGATCGATGGAGGAATTTCAAGTTTGGAAAACCTAGAAAATCATAAGATAGTTGTTAACGGAAATCTTTATTAATTTACTTACCAGTAAATTTTAACTCAAATCCCGCCCGGAGTACTCCAAATCTGCTTGCTTCAGCGGAAAGAAGCCAGAAACGGGCTTTTGGTCTCGAGGAGAGTTTTAATGCTCCGGTTACACACGCTTCCATCCTTAGGAAAATTTTACGGCTTCGTTTCTGGTTATGCAAAAATTTATTACAATTTAAGTCATATTATTATGAGGGGCGTTTTAATCTTGGAGAATATTTTACCAAAGAAGGGCTTAAGCAAAGAGGAAATTCTCCAGAAGTTGAAAGACTATGCTGCAGAGGATCTTGATCCCTATAGTGGAAGGCTTTTCACAATTGCGTTTGAGCCGGGTATTGAGGAGATGCGCGAGGTTGCGTTTGAAGCAATTAAGATGTTCGCATTCAAGAACATGCTTGACTTCACAGAGTTTCCGAGTATGATAAGGATGGAGAAGGATATAATCGATTACGCCACTTCTTTGATGCATGGTGATGAACAGGTTGCGGGAACTTTTACTTTTGGCGGAACTGAAAGCGTTTTTCTTGCGGTGAAAGCGGCAAGAGATAATTTCCTACTCAAAAAAGGTTCGATTACAATTCCTGAAATAGTTATGCCAGTTACGGGACACCCATGCTATGATAAAGCTGCAGAGTATATGGGATTGAGGGTAAAAAGGGTTAGGATAGATGAAAAAACTTTCACAGCTGACCCGGATGCAATTAACGAAGCGATAACAGACGATACTGCGATGATCGTCGGTTCGACCCCCAACTGGCCTTTTGGCACTATAGATCCAATAAAGGATCTTGCTAGCATTGCCGTTGATAAGGGCATATGGCTTCATGTTGATGCATGTGTTGGTGGGTTTGTGCTTCCGTTTATGAAGAAGCTTGGAGAGAAGATTCCAGACTTTGATTTTGCAATTGAGGGAGTTTCTTCAATTTCAATGGATCCACATAAATACGCTTATACTCCTATAGGCGCTTCAGTTGTGCTTTTCAGGAAGAAGTTCTATAAAATGTTCTCTCAATTCTCCAATTTGAAGTGGCCAGGTTATCCAATTGTAAACCCTGCGGTTTTATCTTCCCGTTCTGAGGCTCTTTTAGCTGCAGCATGGGCTACGATGCACTTTCTTGGCGAAGAAGGCTACCAGGAACTTGCAAGGAAGATAATTTCGGCGAAAAACAAGATAGTAGAGGGATTCAAGGAAGCTGGTTATAGTGCCATGGGTGAGCCGTCTGTGATCGCAGCGTTTACGTCTGAAATAAATCTGTTCAAACTCTCGGATGAAATGGCAAAGAAGGGATGGATTTTAATGCCCCAAAAAGGGATTGCAAGCATAAATATACCGCCAAGCCTTCATGTGACAATAACTCCAATTCATGAAAAACTTGCGGATCTCATGATTGCAGATTTGAAGAAGTGTACCGAGGTTGTGAAGGAGATCCCGCAGACCGAAGCTGAGAACTTGCTTGAAATCTTCAGTGTCGCTCTTGGCATGCTCTCACCGGGCGAAATGGATATTGCAACCCTCGCAAAACTTTTCGCTCAAGCAGAAAAAGTCCTCGAAGCTCAAGGAGAAAGAATTCTTCAAGCACTTGGACTTGAGAAGGGATTTCCAAAGGAGATGGGTTCAATTTTCCAGCTATTGGCCTCGATTCCACCAGAGATGGCTGAACTTCTCGCAAGCTACGTTGTAATAGAGATGTTCAAAAAAGGCATTTAATTATTAACAATGTTTAGCTGGGTTTACACAGTTTCGCCTGCTATTGACCCTATTGAAGAGTTGTTTGTGTTTGTTTGTATTCAACAAGCTTTATATTGTGTATCGCGATATAGGACGGTTGGTGCAAACCATGGGAGGCCCTTCAGAGCGCGAATACATGGAGAAGTTTGGAAAGTTTAAAGAGAAGATGAACAAGAAGATTGCGGATGTTAAGAAGCAGTTTGAGAAAATTGAGAAGGCTAAAGTTGATTTGCTTAGAAAGACTAAGGAGATGAAGCATGACGCTGAACGCGAAATATCGAAGATGGAAAATGAAATATCCAAGTCAAAGGATTTAGCTCCAGAGTCTAAGAAAAGGCTCCGCATGGAGATTGACTCCCTCAAAAGCGAAGTTTTAAGAAAATGTGGTGAAGTGGAGACACAAATCGCTGAGGCTATTACCACTGCATAAGCAAGTGAGAAATGGCCGATTTTAAAAATGAAGAGAATTCTCCGAAAACAAAAGTCGATGTACGCGCTTAGTTTAGCGTTCTGCCTACTGGGAGTGGCGGCCCTCTTCGCAACTGTCTGGAAGACTTACCCAAAAATCTCCGCTAGCGCTGATCCCCTCTCAAGCTTCCTTTCCCTTTTATGGACTGAGGAGCTATCCCTTTTCTCATGGTTTTCCTTTAAGCTCATATATCTTGTTGCTTTTGGGGATGTTCTGTTTATTGCTGGGATAGTTCTGTGGCTTCTAAGTCGCCAGTGGTTTGTTGTTCCAGGCTCCACTGTCTGGTTTGAGTGTCCCTTCTGCAAGAAGAAATGGAAGGCGACGGGCGACAAGGCTCTGGTCCACTGTCCCTACTGTCGCCAACTGATTCATCCTAGAATTGCCGAAAAATGAAATGCTCCTTGTCTTTTATCTTTTAACGGCTATAAATTAAGCAGTGCTTTCCTCAAATATGCAACTTTTGCCTGCCAAGTTATGCTTCAACACCGTGAATGTTTTAGCATTTAGAGGCGTTAAGTTGGCAAACGTTTAAAAGTCTTGTTGAAAGGGAATATTGCTACAGTAGGGGCGTATGTGGTATGGGAAAACGTCCGGTGATTGTCGCGGCCGGTAGAACAAGGTTTGGAGAACATTACGAGAAACAGCCTGAACGCCTCATTGAAGAGGCTTGGCTTAGGGCTTCAGAGGAGGCTGGAATTGAACGTAAAGACTTAGAGGCTTGCTATTTATCGGATTATTTTCTGCCAATAACAAATAAGCTTGGGCTTGAGGAGGGCTTCCTATCGGAGTTAACGGAGCTACATGTGCCCATGGATGTTGCGCGCTCGTTTAGTTCAGCCTTCTCTAATGCTTGTAACGCTATCCAAGCGGGAAAATATGACATAGTGCTTGTTGGTGGAATAGAGAAGATGACGGATCGCTGGGACAAAATCCGGGACGACTTAATGCTCCTCGAAGACCCGTGGAGTTATTATGCTGGATGCACACCTGAAGCCAACCATGAGCTTATGCTTAGGGCCTACATTAAGTGTTTTGGCGTAAGCGGCGAGAACCTTGAAAAGCTTAACATTGCCCTAGCACAAATTTCTGTTAAAAATCATCTTAACGCCTTAAAAAACGAGTATGCCCAGTTCCAGCGAAAAATAACTGTTGAGCAAGTGCTGGAAGCCAGAAAAAACGCGAGGCGCCCCTTGGGACTTTATGATTTTGCCCCCATATCTGATGGGGCTAGTGCCGTGATTTTAGCAAGCGAGGAAACAGCCAAGAGGCTGACTGACAAGCCAATTTATGTGCTTGGCTCCGCGTCTGCCACAGACTATCTAACTTTTCCAGCCCGTGAAGACATGACTGGTTTTATTGCAACCCGCCTAGCCATGAAAAAAGCTCTAAAAAACGCCGGAATAAGCCTATGGGACATACAAGTTTTGGAGCTCTACGACCAGTCCACCGTCATGGAAATGGTTTCCCTTGAAGATTTAGGCTTTTGCGAGCGCGGAACCGCTTGGAAAGCCATCTTTGAAAGCTGCAAAGATTATAGAGGCTATTACGAAGTGAATGGGAAGAAACTTTTCGTTAACATGAACGGCGGCTTAAAGGCTGATGGAAACCCTTTGGGCGCCACCGGCGGAGCCCAAATCTACGAAGTTGTTAAACAGCTTAGGGGTGAAGCTGGCGAGCGTCAAATAAAAACTGATGGAGAATTAAAATATGGGTGTGTACTTGAGCTTGAGGGTTTTGGCACTAAAAGTTATGTCCACATTTTTGGAGGAGGCTTCTAAATGAGCAGCGAACCAATAGAGAGGCGTGTTTCCTATCTCGGCGATAGGCTTAGGGGCAGACGCTGCCAAATCTGTGGGAAAGAATATTTCGAGATAAGAGACTACTGCGGAAACTGCGGTAGGAAAAGCTTCGGAAAAATGGAGGACATAGACTTCTTCTACGAAAAGGGCCGGCTTGAGCTTTGCACACTTGTTAATGAACCGACAAACAAGTTCACAAAGCTTGGCAGCTACATTTATGGCATAGTCTCCTTCCACAACGGCAAGATAAGGGTTCCTGGAAGACTTACAGACAAAATAGTGAAGGATGGTGAAGCCATAGACTTTTCAGCTTTCGAGGGAAGAGAGGTTGTTCCAAGGTTTAGGAGACGCTACTCGGTTGAGAGAAGCGAAATAATCCCGACGATTTCTTTGGCCTTCACTTTTGCCGACGAATATTATCCACATCAAGAGTACCATGTAACAAAACCCAATAAAGAGTATGATGCTCCAGGCATAGTTGGCTATGGCGTGTACACTTCTAGGTTTAGAATTAGGGAAGGCAGTATAGAACGTTCCGTTCCCTTCATAGACGAGGACGCCATAACAGCGGCTGTTGAAGCTGGAAAACTCGCGTTAATCCATTCAGGCGTTGACAGCTCACTTGTTGGCAAAGTTTACGTTGGCTCCGAGTCAAATCCCTACGCTGTTAAACCAATAGCCTCAAAGGTTGCCCAAGTCCTCAAGCTTGGTGAAGAGGATGAAGACGTCCAAGGTGTTGACGCTGTGGACACGGAGTTTGCGTGTAAGGCGGCCACAAGCATGTTTAAGGATGCTGCCTCGCTTGTTAACTACCCAAGGATGGGTGTCCCTTACGCCATGGTTATTGGGGCGGATAACTCTCAAGCAGCTCCAAGAGACTCTCCAGGCGGGGAGCTAGATTTCTTTGTTGGTTATGGCGGGTGCGCTTACATATTTGGAAAAACCGACGTCATAGCAGAGCTTGAAGGCTGGTATTCGTGCACCTCTGACACGCCTGACTTCTGGCGGAGGGACGGCGAGCCATACCCAATGCACGGTGGACGGTTCACCGGCGATCCAGCCTACTTTAAACACATACGAAAAGCAGCGCAGAAGCTTATGAATAGGCTGAGCTTAAAGCCAAGCGACATAAACTATTTTGTAGCCCATCAGCCTAACGTTCAGTTTCCAGTGAGAATAGCCCGCGAATTAGGCTTTAAAGAAGAGCAGTTTATGCCCTCGATTCAAGTGGCTAAGTTCGGCAACACATACTCGGGCTCCTCACCTGTGGGTTTGGCGGCGGTCCTCGACATAGCAAAGCCTGAAGAGCGCATACTGATGGTGAGCTACGGCTCTGGAGCTGGAAGCGACGCCTACTCCTTCATAACAACAAGTCAAATCCTCGAGAAAAGACAACGACAAAAACTAACGGTTAAGTACCAGGCGGAAAACCCCTTCTTGGAATATGTAGACTACAACATGTATAGAAGGCTAAAGGCTGGCATGTAAGCAACCTTTAATAATGGTGCCGGTGAAAATTACAACGGAGCCAAAATAGATGTCCATGCGTGAAGTATTCAGAGTTATATACGCACCTCACAAGGCTTTCAAAGAAATAATCCAAAAACCAGGATACAAAGGACCACTAATAATCATGCTGCTATTTGTGCTATCCTTTTCAATGTTTTATTACGCCTTCTCCATAAAAGTATACTACGACCAAACGGCACCAGAATTAACAGACTTAGACAAATGGACGGAAAACGCTGCATTTTGGTATTCAAACGCGGATAAATCCAATAACACCTCGGACTACATTAAAGGCAGCTATTATGGAGATAAAAGCATTCAATTCACATTATCTAACAGCAGCCAGATTGATATGGAATTGAAATTTCCAGAACCCTTGAATTGCGTTGAGCCAAACCACTACGCAAATTTATCATTTAGAATGAAAATAGTTGAGCCTTCTGAAGAACCTACAAACTTAAATGTCTATTTATTCTCCAAGAACGCCACAACCAGTTACTTCTTCTATTCTCTGTCAGGCAGCGAAGTGAAAATTAATGTTTGGAATAATAAGACGGTTCCTTTAGAACTCTTTACACCAGTTGGCTATAATGTAGATTGGCAGAACATTACAAGTTTAAAATTCGAATTGTCATGGAACAGCAACAAAAACATAACTGTTCTAATTGACGGGGTTTTCTTTCACGGCTATTATAAATCCATGTTTGAGATGAATGGAGGGGCAATAATAGCTAATTTTCTAATAAGTGGTTTTATGCAGTTCACCATACAATGGGTAATCCTCGGCATCATCTTATACTTGTTTTCAAAGCTTCTTAGAGGACAGCCTGTTTGGAAAACCATGCTAACGGTTTCCGGGTTTGTGCTTATAACCTTATTCATACAGAACATAATTCTCGCTGGAATTGTTTTTGCCTATCCTAAGATGTATTTATCCTTAGAAACATTGGGTGGGGTTCCTGGGGAAGGATGGACTGTTGACGCTCAGAACTTCATGTCAATTTTAACCATAAAATACGATGTTTTGGACAGAATAGTATATTATGTTTGGATTGTTGCTTTATGCAGTATTGCAGTTCATTTACTGTTTGAATTTCCATGGGCAAAAAGCGTTTCTCTTTCCTTGCTTAGCAGTGTGATAAGCATGTTGGCATTTCGCTTCCTAATCTACGGAGTGATTTGGCTCTAGCTATTCATATCTTAAGGCTACTACTGGCGGAATTTTTGAGGCTCTGTAGGCTGGGAGAATTCCGCCCAACAAGCCTATGAGGATTGTCAGGGCTAATGTTTGGGTTATAAGAGCTGGCGTTATTAATGGGCTTAATTGTAGGGTTATGCCTCCTTCACCTATGCCGCCTATAGTGAAGCCCCTTGAAGCCAGTATGTAGGCGCCCACAACACCAACTGATATTCCGGCAGTTCCGCCGACAAGACTCATAACTATTGACTCCATGAGGATTAGTAGGAGAATCTGCCCGTTTGTGTAGCCTATAGCCTTCATAACACCTATCTCCCTCGTGCGTTCCATAACCGATGTTATCATAGTGGCCGCCACCCCTGCAATTGCCACAGCAAAAGCCGAAAGCGAGGTTGAAAAGTTTATGAAGTTTATTGCTCCAGTAACGCTGGAAACAGCTTCAGCTATGGAGCTGAAAGCGATTATCTGGGCTTTATCCTCATAATGCTGCCTTAAATTTGAGACAACTGGCTTAACGTTAGCCGGATTATTCACTAAAACGAGAATCCCAGACCACCTATCCATTCCGAGGGAGCTTTTGCCAGCCTCCAAGCACATGAAGATTGTTGAATCGGGGTCCACTATTAATGCACCACCATATTCTTCGAGGATGGCGCCAACACGAACCCCTATTGATCTTCTGCCTGTTATTTTCCCTCCTTCCACTTTTGGCACAGTCACAATAAGGCTGTCTTCCAAGCGGAAGTATTTCTCGTTGTCTTTGTAGGCTATTTTCCGCCCTATTATTACGTACAAACGCTCAGATGGAATGTCGCCTTCACCGATTTTTAGGCTCCCTATAGCCTCGAAGAGCAAACTGTAATCAACCGCGAATATTGACACTTTAACGTCTTCTGTCCCTCTTTTCACTAGGCCCTGCGTGTTGTAGAAGGGCTCAGCCCTCTTAACCGCTTCAATAGCCCTAATATAGTTTAAGTCTTCTTCATCGAGCCGATAGTTTTCTGTTGGGAAAATGGCGATGGCGTTTTGACCGAGAGATGTTATCCTTTCCTCTATATAGTTTGAGTAGCTGCCAACAACTGAGCTCATCATGACAAGGACTAGGGGGCCTATGGCTATCCCTACGATTGTTAGCGCAGCCCTCATCCTTCTCTCGCTTAGGGCTTTCAGCGAAAGCTTAACGAAATCCGCAAACATGGCGTGGTTTCACCATTGCTGTTTAGGAGTTTCCTTCCACCAGCCTTGACTTCTTCACGGTCCTATATATTATGATGGTTGCCACGGCTAGAAATACGATGACGCCCGCCACAATAATCCACCTTTCGACATGGAACTCTTCGCCTTGAATTGTTGGAGGCGCGACCTCTTGAAGGGTAATGGTTATGTTTGTCGCTTTTGATTCCAGTTTGTTGAAGATGTCATAGTATCTGACGGTTAAAACAGCGGATTCGTCATACTTGTTTATGTCCACCCTGAAGGCTATCTCTGAGCCCGGTTCAACATCGCCTATAAACGAGGATTGTGTGGCATCGCCAATTTTAAGCTCCACTTCAACTCGGTAGGCTATGGCAGAACCATAATTAACAATTATACCCGATACTGTTGAAGATATCCCGGTGCCAGTTGCCTTAATATTTCTTAATATGAGGTCAATGAAGGGCTCAACCGTCACAGTTATTGAATTGTTGAATACGCGTTGGTAGCCGCATGCATCCCTATAAATTACTGAGACCATGAAAGGAACAGGTCCGTAAGTTACAGCCATAGTTCCACCGGTTTGCGTGTAGAAACCAAGTGGATTATACGCTAATGTCAGCAGTATTTCGCATTTTTCTCCGGGTAGAATCTTTTCAATGTAGTTTAATGCTGGTGATGCTATGAGGATTGGGGTTCCTTGATAGGGTGAAATAACCACGTATGCGTCGTAAACTGGTGAGCTTCCATGATTAGTAAGTGTTAAAGACGCGTTTGTGAATCGGCTTTGCACACTGATAGTTTTCTCCATGGCTATTTCTATGTATCCAGTCCTTCCAAGGATGGCAACAGGCACTTTTGTTGGGATTTGTCGACTGCCACCCCAACCGTCAATGTATGATAAGCGTCCTTCGAGAATGTAGCCTCCAACTTCAATATCGAACAGGTTGAGGCTGAACATAAAGGTTAGAACATCGCCTCTGCCGTAAACTTGCGTTGGACTGACCTGCTGAGCACTTAAGAAAGCGTTTAAAATTTCTGCAAGGTTCTGCTGTTGCAGAGGAAGTTGCAGCTGCACCGATAACGGTGTAGCCCTAGCAATACTTGAGTTGTCCACAGCATTGTAAATGCCTTTTGGCAAGTTTAGTTCGAGGACTGCGCCGTGAAGTCCATCTACATAAACGTTTCTGACGAGCACTATGAGGTGGGCGCCGTAGGTGTTTGGTCCAACAGAACCCTCATACCATCTTGCATCCAAAACCTCTAAGGCTGAACCATCATCATTTACGTTTATTTGCACGGTAAAGTTTTCAACACGCCTAACTCCAGGACCGCCTGAAAGCAACATACAGTCCACTGTTAGGTTTGCGTTGTGGTTTCCAGGCTGTGTGTCGCCAACTGAAATTATGAAGGAAGCTGTAAAAGTGGCTAGGCTCCTAACGGGTCCCTCAAAATAAGCTGTAGCCTCATCTTGTCCTTTCGAGGTCATTCCAATTGGAAGCTTGAGTTTTAGGTTTACCCCTGCAATTGAGTAGGGCGCCCTATTTGCTAAAGTCACTTGATATGTGGCGTTGCTTGTCCTTGGGAAAACGTTCACGTTGTTTTGCCATCCAGCATCCACGAGGGAGAGGATGCTTTCAGAGGCTGGATAACTTTCAATTGGCAAGGTAACCGTGAAATCCCTCATTACGCTGAGGTGGGTTCCAAACTCAGTAAATACGTAGTTTGCAAAAACTTTAACTGGCACGTTTAGGGTGGTGGTGTTTATGTCAAAGTAAAGAACCGCCGTGCATGAACCGCCTCTGGCAACCGTTGTGGCGCATGCATCAGAATCCTTAATAGGTTTAAGATGTTGTGAAGAGGCGTTTACCACAACTCCCCAAACACTGTAACGCCCATAGTTAACAAGCCTAATTGTTAATGGCGCATAACGTGAGGTTGAGTATACTGGTGTTGGATCCGGATAACCCCAATAAGCATCGACAAGAACTAGCTCAGGCATGTAGCTGTGGACAGTTTCAATGTTTAATGGGAAATGTACAGTCTGGTTCATGAGGAAGGATGCACCTGAAACCATTTTAAGGTAGGTTATATTCAATGTGCCTTTATACAGCCCTTCAGCAACCTCCGAGCCTATATCGAGGGTTAAGTCAACGTAACATGTGCCGCCGGCGGCCATTCCATTAATGTAGGTTCCAGAGATGGCTCTGACATTTATCCCGTTTGGAACAGCGGTGTTTACAATTATTGCGCCTATAGCGTCTGGAAGCCTATTAATGAGGTATATTCGCAAAACAACGCCTCTTGCGGATGGAAGTAGTGAAGCTGGTTGCCCATTATAAAGTGTGTTTACAGCTGCCACCATGATAGGCTCTTCTGGAGGAGGACTTTCCACTATAACTGTGATGTTGAGGGATGCTGTGGTGCTGTAGGTTACCCCGTCCTCTGTTCTTGCGCTGTAATCCGCATAAATAACTGCGTCGTATACCCCCAATTGGGCGTTTAATGGTATAGAAACCCCGGTAAATGTTATGGTGAAACGTTCTCCCCTATTGACGAGACCAGTGCTTGCCCTAGGATTCTTAACCGTAAAGCCTTCTGGAAGCGTGACATTAAAGTTTGCAGAGTTTATGGTGCTGCTTCCATTGTTTTCTAATATCACGTAAAGGTTTGTGTCAACAGAACCAGGGTATGAGGATGGTGAAAAATAGGCGTCCACCACTCGCAGAGAGACTTCTGGGTAAGGTGAAACCGTTATGGCCACATGGTTTACCTCAAATGTGATGCTGTTTTCCTTCACATATGTGATGTTAAGTTCCAACAGGTAAGTGTCCGGTTTTACAGAGCTTGAAATGTCGATTAAATATTCAAATATGATGTGGGTGTTTAAGCCTACTTCTTCGGCTACGCTACCATTAAGCAGCCGCGCTGGGGAACATGCACCACTCCCAGAACTGAAACTCATGCCCTCTACTGTTATGTTGAGCCATCCAACAACGTTCCGCGCTATTAGACTGTTTTGATAAGCTGCCTCAACTTTTAAGTTAACCCTTCTACTTCCCGGATAAACATAGGGTGTGTCAGCCGAAGATCTAACGTTAACATTTTTTATAATGAAGTCTGTGGATTCTCCAAAAGCTATGTTGCGTGTAAGGAAAGACATAAACTGCAGTACAAGTGTTATAGTTAATGCAAGAGTCAAGACCTTCTTTAAACTTTTCATACTTCCACCCATCTTAGCGAAGTTTACGTCTTGCTAATAAGGGATTCTGCCTTATTAGGCATAAACTCTCCCACGATCTCTCCATCTCTTATAACATATATTTTTTCCATACAGTTTGCCACTTCAGGGTCGTGTGTAACAACGACTATGGTGTGCCCAGCCTTATTCAAGTTTAGAAACGTTTCGACAACAATTTTTGCTGAGGCTCTGTCCAAATTCCCTGTTGGTTCATCAGCTAACAAAACAATGGGTTTTCCAACAATGGCTCTTGCAATTGCCACCCGCTGCTGCTGTCCACCGGAAAGCTGGTTGGGCTTTTTTTGAAGCCAGCTCTCGTCACCACCGACCTTTTTTATGGCGTCTAAAACCATTTTTGCTCTGACACTTCTTGGGATTCCGCGAGGTATGAGGGGCAACTCAATGTTTTCAAAAACGCTTAATCTGTTCACCAGATTGAAAGTTTGGAAAACAAAGCCGAGCTTTGTGTTCCGTAAATTAGCTAATGTTTTGTCGTCAAGTCTTGAAACGTCAAATCCGTCGAAGAAGATTTTGCCCTTTGTAGGTCTGTCCAGAAGCCCTATCATATTGAGGAGCGTTGTCTTCCCTGAACCCGAAGGCCCCATTATGGCGATCAGTTGCCCCCTAAAAATTTGAAAGCTAACATTCTTTAAAGCCATGGTTGAAACAGTTCCAACCCTGTACTCCTTGTAAACGTCTAACAGCTGAATTATCGGTTTCTGCTGGTTTTTTTCCGACAAATCTGGTCCTCATTGCTCATTGTTTGTATCATAGCAAATAATAAAAGACCCTATATACCATTTGCTCTTTCAAAGGTTTCCTAACTAAACATCGAATATTGCTGGGTATCTAGCAAGATTTATATGTGTGGTTGCTGTTTGTGATGTAACTAGCCTCTGCTAGAAACTCAGTGTTCAGCAATAGTGGGACACTTGAGTTTTTGGCTTTGAGGCTGGTTCCGCGATAAGGACGAAAAAACAATATGCCAAGAAGGCTTCCGGAAAAAACAAAAAATATACAGAGAAAACCGAGAAGGTTTGGAAGTAGTAGACGCTTCAACCCCGGCAGACCACTTTTCCAAACAACGCCAGTCAAGGAAAATCAGGAACTAGAAGTTGTTATAGACGACATTGGAAGCAGAGGAGACGGCATAGCCCGAATTCAAGGCTACCTTATTTTCGTTCCAAACAGCAAGATAGGCGAACGCGTAAGAGTGCGCATCGTCTCAGTTGGAGGAAAATTCGCCGTCGCGGAGAGAATAGCCTAAAAGGGATGGTGAAATTGAAGATTAAGGAACTGCGAAACGGAATGAAACGAGTAAACATTGAAGCCAAAGTCATAGAAAAATCAGCTCCACGCGAAGTTCTATCCAGATTCAGCGACACAACCCACAAAGTGGCAACAGCCATAATAGCAGACGAAACCGGCGCTATAAAGCTAACCCTATGGAACGACCAAATAAACCAGGTAAACGTCAACGACACTGTCAAAGTGGAAAACGGCTACATAACGAGCTTCAAGGGAGAAATCCAGCTGAACGTTGGAAAATACGGAAAATTAACAGTTGAATAGCACGCGGAACAATTAACCAGGAAGAGGTGAAAACGTATGGAAGAAAGAAGAAGGTTCGGCGGAAGAAGAGAGTTCGGAAAAGGTCCAAGACGTTTTCCGCCAAAACCAGTTGAGCTGGGCAAAGAATATGAGGTGGACGTTACAGAAACAAGCCGAAGAGGCGAAGGAATAGCCAGAATCCAAGGACTAGTAACTTTCATACCAAACACAAAGCCCGGCGACCACGTCAAAATAAAGATAACGAGGATAAGCCGAAGATTCGCCGAAGCTAAAGTTGTAGAAGCCGAAGCAACAGAAGAATAAAAGCGCATTGAAAACCCTGGTTCCCGAAATTTTCTGTTTCTCACCTTCTTAGAGGGTAATATAAGATTTATTAGTATAATTGCCAGTTCAGAAAGAAGTAAGAGTTACTGGCCGTATCTTGCTTGTAATCCGAGGATGTCGCCTAGTCCAAGCGTCCGCTTGTATGTTTCTCCATAACTTGAATAGCCATACATCGTCAACCAGTAGTCCACATCATCATACAAGTCGGCTAGGCCGCACCAGTGGCCAAACTCATGCGTCATAATATTTTGCACATCCATTTTGCCTGCCTCACCACTTAAACTCCACTGGAAACGCGTGTTCATCCGTGTGTCAGTTTCAACTATCCTATCGCCGGAATACCATATGTATGTAACCGCAATCACGTTTAGATTTGAATATAGTCCCCAAGCAATAACGTTGTAGCCGTCGCGTACTCCGGCACTCTTACGTGTTGTGCCTTGATAAGCGAAAAGGACGAAACTCGTCTGCATATCCCACGCATTTGCCGCAGCCATTATGGTGCTAACAACAGCCATTGTCGGAAAGCCATAACTGTTCTTCGGATTAATCCAATACTTTATCGTGGTATGCCAATAGCAGGGCAACAGTTTGTAATCCGGATTTTCCATAGAATTGTCTTCAGCGGGTATTTCAGCGAGAATCACACGCCCACGGCCACGACCATACCACTCAACAACCATTAAGTGGGTTGGCGCTTCAGCAAAGGCCACCAGATGCAACATCGAAGAGACGGATAGCGAAACCAGAACGACTAGAGCCAAACACCAAAACTTCCTCATTCAAACCATCCACAAACTAGAAAAGAACAATAAAGGTTAAAAGTGTTACGCCTCGCCATACAAAAGACAGCCCAGATATGAGCTTATAGCCTCTTTTCGTTCTTTTTTAGTGGTGGGGCCGGCCGGATTTGAACCGACGACCTCTCCCCGAAACAGCCTTTGCGGCTGTTTCTACGGGTTTCTCTACTTATGACCGCTCCAGAACTTCTTCATTCCGCGTGGCGGTCCGCAAACCCGTTTGGTTTTGTTCTGGAGCCCGTCGTCATACCTGCCTAGACTACGGCCCCTTCTTAGTGTTTTATCCGGCATTAGGAATTTATTGAAAATTTGGATATATGTATTATTCTGTTTTGTTTAGAATAATGCTTATTTTTCTGTCTTGCAAAGCTTATTAGTGGTTTCCTAGTGTTTGAAATGGAGTAAATGTGATGGAGATTTGAGCGAAGAAGGTGTTGTTGGTCCTAAGGGTAAGTTTGTTTTGTATAGGGATTTAGATGGAACCACCTATGAGGTTGATTTGCCATTAACTTCTTATGTAGATGTTAAGGAGCTGAGGGATGCTTTAGGTTTACCATCCTACATAGATTTGAGTTATTTTCCAATGAAGAGCGCTATGGTTGTGCTTTGGGCGGCTGTGAACGCGCCGAAGCTTCATGAGCTTTACCCAAACGCCTTTGAAAAGGTTGCGAGTAAAAATCCCATTCCAGCGCTGTTGTTTGGCGGTGCAGCTGTAAAGATTCATTGTCCAAGCGCTAATGCCGGCGGCTCGCTTGAAAGGCCGATTAAGGACACGGATTTTATTGTTCCGAAAAAACAGGGAGTTGACTTCTACAAGCTTCTTTTAAAAATGGATAGGGCTTTTGGCACACAATACAAGTCTTTTGCAACGGCGAATGACAGGCGGTTTAATGCGTGGAGGCATGGCGAGAGATACAGGCTAACAACAATTAATGACGTGACCCCTGAGGGGCTGCCAAAAATAACTGTTTTGGATTTGTTCTGCGACGTTATCGATTTGAGGCATAGGGTTGATGTTCGAGAGGTCTTCCCAAACTATAAAGAAAACCTTTACACTATTGGCTTAGAGAACCTCATAATTTCAAAGGCTCAGTTTATTCTTGACATGCCAAAAGAGTGCGCTGAGGAATTGAAAAAATGTGAATGTGATTATAGGATTCTTTCATATCCATATTATGCAAAGGATAAGATTATTGTTGGAATGGAGGAGAAAGACGTTAAGGACGTGTGTGCCATATTCTTGGATCATGAAATTGGAGTTGGAGCCGAAAAGATAGACGCGCAGAAAATGAGGCGCATTTTGGAGAAGGATAGGAAGCTTGCCCTAACAGTCACGTTGAACCTTAAAAACTTGGTGGAGAAAACTGACGTCCTCAAAAAGTGGATGTCTAAAAGTGAGGTTTCAATAGTCACCTATAGAATACAAGAGCTCCTTAAGGTGTTGCCTGTTATTGACAAAAAGTGGGATAAACCATGGTGGAACACGGCTGTGGAAACCCCAATTATTGAGTAGCCTTACCCTCTTTTATTAACTGCTTAATTATTGTGTATGTTTCTTTTCTTGATAGTCCAGTTCTTGAAAGTGGCAGGTCAAAGGTGCCATTTTTTGAGTAAAGCCTTAAGCATGTTTCACGCTTCGGTGTTATGTGGATAGCTACATCTGAGAAGTCGACCCATCTCCCTTCCTTTACGGTTTTGCCTTCCCAAATTTGGAAGCCTTTACTGTCTATAGAAAGTATTGTGTGGTAGCGATTTTTGTAGAGGCTGTGGCCAACAATAAGGGAAACTGTAATTGCAATTAATATGGATAGAGGATTGACGATGTTTTGTATGCCAGAAAACGTTAGGAAAACGAGGAATAACACGATGAGAAAGAATGTTATCGTGAAACTTTTCAAATAGTTTGGTAGGTCAAAAGCCTCAAACTTAGCCTCTGTTAGTTTTAGCTGTTTTGCCAAGCCTTTACCTAAAACGTTTTCAGAGGTCACCCTTTCCTTTGATGCTAGACTGTAGGCAACTATGCCTACATTTTTGTCAGCTGTGTTTGCAATGGCCTCTTTTGTTGCCTTTTGGAAGGTTTCCTTTTGAACGAGTCCTAGAAAAATCCAGTCTTCAGAGCCAAACTTGTTTTTGCAGGTTAAAACCAATTTTCTAATGAGTTTTGGGTCGAAGTTTTGCTCTGTGTAGATTAGTAGGTGAATTTTGTATCTGGGTGTAACTAGAGCTGAAAAGATTCTTGAGAGGAAGAATCCTTTCTCTTGCAAGCCTCCAGAAGCGTATAGGGGGAATGTTACATCACCGATTGTGTAATCCTTGTGGATTTCGCTGAAGTTGGCGAGCCATCTTAGGTTTCCTCTTACCAGCTGCTCTTCTATCATGTCGACGGCGAAATTCAACTCATACACGTTTAAAACACCATTTCTTTGCGAGTTTAAAAATAAAAAGGAGGGTATTTAAGGCTATTCTGGCGGTATGCTGAGGTACAGGGTGCGCATGTCGACGCCTCTAGTGGTGTTCTTGTACATATAATAGACGTACAGCAGAATGCCAACTATTATGCAGCCGAAAAATCCACATGCACTTACAATATCTGCAATTTTAGCGCCTGTTGTGAAGAGGGACCATATCCATGGCGACTCTTTTATGAAGATGTAGAAGCAGAAGGCCCCTCCCAACGTTGCTATAAACCCTAGGGTTACAACCGCACCGATTGAATGTTTGACGGCTGCACGGTCGTAGATTTCCTTTCTCTCAAGTGGAAGCAGCATGCATGAAACACAGAACAGCGTTAGGAAGAACGCATCAAATATGTCTGTTCCTACAACTCCGGCAAATGCCAAGTAGTCAGCTGCTCCCTTTGGGAAGTTTGCCTCAGCCATACAAGCTGGAATAGCGAAGATAGCAGTTATTATTATTGACCATACTGGCGCATGCCATCTCTCGCTGACATAGGCGAACTTTTCAGGCATCATTCTGTCAAAGGACATGGCGAAGAACGTCCTAGAAGCCACAAGCAAGAATGGCGGAATGTCGTTAGCAATCCAGAGAACACCGCCCAAAGCAATTAACCACGAGAGGATCCCCAAATTCATGCCTCTCGCAATGATTGAGGCTATACCTGTGCTCCATGCCTTTTGGAAGTTAATATTCTTAAGATCTGGGAATCTTGTGCTTTGCGCTATATGCGTCCAGTTTCCTTCACCGTATTTTGTAACGTTGGGGTCAACTCCAACGTATTCGTACACCGCTGCCCAGTTAACATCACCGTAACTTAAGAACGAGTATGCTTGGTAGAAGCTCCACTGATCTCCCCCTACTGTTCTCTTTTCTACATTCATAGTGGCTACGGCTGATAGGGATGAAGCCAGCAAATAGATTACCATTATTACTAGTCCTGCAACTAGAAGCACTTGAGGAAGTTTTTTGTTTGCTTCTTTAACCTCGCCAGCCACAAATGTTGTTGCATACCAGCCCATGTAAGCCCAAAATGCACCGCCCAGCGCAACTGAAAATGCTGTGAAAAAGCCAGTTTTTGCTTCCAACATTCCACCGGCGATGGCTAAATCCATAATTCTTCCAGGCGTAACGCCTATCACACTTTCGACTCCTTCCCCGACAAGGCCGGGGTTCATTGTGCCTGCAATCCACATTGCAAAGAATATTATGGTTATGACAGCTGGTATGTAGAATATTACCTCCATCAGTCGACCGTAAAGTTTGGTTCCCAGCAACGCGATTATAGCGAAAATCCACACTATTACAACTCCGCCTATGAAAAGTTCAGCTGGTCCAAATGGAATAGTTGTGGGCGCCAGTGCTATGTTATAAAATATTGATATTCCTTCGAACACTGCTACTCCTATTAATCCATAAGAAAACGCTTCTGCAAGGAACATTAGCCATCCTGCAATATAGCCTACCGATGGGTGTATAATTCTAGAGATTGTAACGTAGCCACCTCCTGAACGTGGCATGGCCGCCGCCACATAGCCTGCAGCATAACCAGTGATCAACACGATGATTCCACATACAAGGAAAGCCCAGAACATCGCTGGCAGACCAAGGGGCATCTCGTTAGTGGGCATTGGAACTGGTCCTGTGAATTGGAACGCTCTTTTTTGCCAGCCTAAGCCGATGACGTGGCTTAGGATTATGATGACGCCTAAGGTGAAGCCTATCTCCCTCACGAGGCCAGTTGCTTCTCTAGCAAAAAGTCCAGGCTTACTTGAAGCCATTTTTCTATAACACCCAGATATCTAATTTCAGTTCAATCCTAATTTAAAACTTTCCATAAACTCTAAATTTAAATAGTGCGATTCATGATTCTAGTATGGAAATGCTGAAGGGAATGGTTTAAAGTGTCGTTTCTATTTAAGAGGAAGAAAGAAGTTGAGACGAGGATTCTTTTTGCCACTGATATGCATGGCTCTGAGGGTGTTTGGAGGAAGTTTCTGAATGCTTCTGCCATGCTTAAGGTTGATGTGGCAATCTGTGGCGGCGACTTAACAGGGAAAATGCTGGTGCCGGTTGTTAAGCACAAGGATGGCAAGTACTCCTACTACCATCTAAAAAGAACTCACATGGTAGATGAAAGCGAGATAGAGAAGGCCCTAAAAGAGATAAGGGGTATAGGCTATTACCCCTACTTGACGGACGAAGATGAATACGAGGAGATGGTTAAGAACCCCAAAAAGGTTGACGAAGTTTTCCATAAGGTCATGGCTTCAACAATAAAGAGTTGGCTTGACCTAATCCCCCAGAAGGTTCCAAGCGAAACACGAGTCGTTGTCTGTCCAGGAAACGATGATAGGCCTGTTGTTGACGAAATAGTGAACAATCACAAGCATGTGATAAATGGGGAGGGAATAGTCATAGAAATTGACGATTCACATGAAATGGTTAGCTGTGGTTGGGTGAATCCGAGCCCATGGAAAACCTCCAGAGAGGAGGAAGAGGAAAAACTTGAGGAACGCCTTGAAAAGTACATTTCCCAAATCAAAAATGTTGAGAATGCTATTTTCAACTTCCATGCTCCGCCATACCAGTCAAAACTTGACGAAGCCCCCCTTTTAGATAAAAATTTAAACCCGGTAATCCAAAGCGGAAACGTTGTTATGGTTCCAGTTGGCTCTAAGGCCGTTAGGAAAATGATTGAAAAATACCAGCCTTTCTTAGGGCTTCACGGGCACATACATGAGGCCGCTGGATCCATGAAAATTGGGAGAACCTACTGCGTAAATCCGGGAAGCGAATACGCAGAGGGAATTTTAAGGGCTTTCTTAATAGAGTTTAAAGGTAATAAGATAACAAGGCTCCAAAGAATAGAGGGTTAGAGGCAAGCATGGCTTGGCTCCTCGATAGGGAAATTAGACGCGAG